>NZ_JBLZPH010000066.1:26175-77771 GCF_049199205.1 Shinella sp. M31
TTCCAGTCCTACGCGCTCTACCCCCACATGACCGTCTACGACAACATGGCCTTCGGCATGCGCATCGCCGGCGAGAGCAAGGAGGAGATCGACCGCCGCGTGCGCTCGGCGGGCGAAATCCTCCAGCTCACGAAATATCTCGACCGCCTGCCCAAGGCGCTTTCGGGCGGCCAGCGCCAGCGCGTCGCCATCGGCCGCGCCATCTGCCGCAATCCGAAGGTCTTCCTGTTCGACGAGCCGCTGTCGAACCTCGACGCGGCCTTGCGTGTCGCGACCCGCATCGAGATCGCCAAGCTCAACGAGCAGATGGCCGATACGACGATGATCTACGTGACGCATGACCAGGTGGAGGCGATGACGCTCGCCGACCGCATCGTCGTGCTTTCGGCTGGCCATATCGAGCAGGTCGGCCCGCCGCTGGAACTCTATGAGCGACCGGCCAACCTGTTCGTCGCCCGCTTCATCGGCTCACCGGCGATGAACATCATCCCGGCGAAGATCACGGCGGCGGGTGCCGCGACCTCGGTCGAGCTGACGGGTGGCCGCGTCTCCAGCGTCGATATCCCGACGGCCGCCTCCGAAGTCGGCAAGACCGCGAGCTTCGGCGTGCGGCCGGAGGACTTGCAGATCACGACGGGCGAGGATTTCCTGTTCGAGGGCACGGTGTCGATCGTCGAGGCGCTCGGCGAGGTGACGCTGCTCTATATCGACGGCCTCGTTGCCAACGAGCCGATCATCGCCAAGATCCCCGGCATTCTCGACGTGAAGCGTGGTGAGAAGGTGCGCTTCACGGCCGACAAGACCAAGTTGCACCTGTTCAATGCGGCAGGGCAGAGCTATCGCGCCGGTTGATTCGTATCCGGGCGGCAGGATTTCAGGCCTGCCGCTCAACCCGATGTTAAGGCTTGCTCCTTAGGCTTTTTCTCGAAATTCGAGAGTGCCGGGGGCAGGCAAAATGGGCATCGGTCAGACACCACGCAACAACTACCTGAACAAGGAAGAGTCCTTCATGTACGATCGGGAAAAGAGTTTCCCGATGGAGGACACCTGTAACGAGGCGCGCATCGAGTTCACCGAGAATGGCGGCCTCGTCAATCTCGTCTCCCGCCGCGGTCTGATCGTCAAGCTGTCGCGCAGCGGCGCCGTCATAACCATGACGACAAAGTTCCAGCTGCCGCGCAACTTCTATCTCGATATCGTCAGCGCACGCCTGCCGATGATCGGCTGCCTGACGCAGCGCGTCTATCCCAACGATGTGGTTGAAGCCCGCTTCCTGCGCCTGCTCTCCGACAAGGACCTCCAGCGCATCTTCGTCTATTCGACGCACCGCAACCACCAGAACCGGACGCTGGATATCTACAGCTGAGTTTGTGGGGCGTTTGCCCCTCATCCCGCTGCCGCGACCTTCTCCCCGCAAGCGGGGAGAAGGGATATGCCGCACCGTTTTCCCACACAAATGAGAACTGCTCCGAAGCGTTGCCACGTGTTTCCTTCTCCCCGCTTGCGGGGAGAAGGTGGCCGGTAGGCCGGATGAGGGGCTACATCCTCGCGTTACGCGAACAGCACGCTCGCTCCATGATCCGCCGGACCCGCAATAGCGCGGAAGGGGGCGAAGAGCTCGCGGCCCATGCCGAATTCGTTGCCGGAAAGATCCGCGCTTGCCTGCGGGCGGGCAGCGAATTCGGCCGCGTCCACCAGAACCTCGATCGTGCCATGGGTGGCGTCCAGCCGGATCATGTCGCCGTTCTGGATTCGGCCGATCGGGCCGTTGTCGACGGCCTCGGGCGTGACATGGATGGCGGCCGGCACCTTGCCGGAGGCACCGGACATGCGACCGTCGGTAAGCAGCGCCACGCGCTGGCCGCGATCCTGCAAAATGCCGAGCACCGTGGTCAGCTTGTGCAGTTCGGGCATGCCGTTGGACTTCGGCCCCTGGAAGCGCACGACGGCGATGAAATCGCCCGTGAGTTCGCCGGCCTTGAAGGCGGCGTTGAGTTCCAGCTGGTCGTGGAAGACCTTGGCCGGGGCTTCGATGACGTGGCGCTCCGGCTTGACGGCGGAAATCTTGATGACCGCCTTGCCGATATTGCCGCTCAGCATCTTCAGGCCGCCCGTCGCCTGGAAGGGCGTCTCGATATTGGCGAGCACCTTCGGGTCGTGGCTGACCTTCGGTGACGGTTCGCGTACGACCGCGCCGTTGTCGCCGAGCCTGGCATCGACCGTATAGGCCTTGAGCCCCTGGCCGTAGACCGTGCGAACATCGTCATGCAGCATGCCGGTCTTGAGCAATTCCTGGATGAGGAAGCCCATACCGCCGGCCGCGTGGAAATGGTTCACGTCGGCAAGGCCGTTCGGATAGACGCGGGCGAGCAGCGGCACGACGTCGGAGAGTTCGGAAATATCCTGCCAGGTCAGAACGATGCCGGCGGCGCGCGCCATGGCGATGAGGTGCAGCGTGTGGTTGGTCGAACCACCCGTCGCATGCAGGCCGACGACGCCGTTGACCACGGAGCGCTCGTCGATCATCTCGCCGGCCGGGGTGAATTCGTTGCCCTGCGCGGTAATCGCCAGCGCCCGCTTGGCGGCTTCCCTGGTCAGCGCGTCGCGCAGCGGCGTGCCGGGATTGATGAAGGAGGCGCCGGGCATGTGGAAGCCCATGATCTCCATCAGCATCTGGTT
This sequence comes from Shinella sp. M31, assembly GCF_049199205.1. NCBI lineage: Bacteria > Pseudomonadati > Pseudomonadota > Alphaproteobacteria > Hyphomicrobiales > Rhizobiaceae > Shinella > Shinella sp. M31. The sequence goes on from NZ_JBLZPH010000066.1 coordinate 28,855, forward strand.
GGAGTTCGCGGTGCCGTAGAAGGTGCAGGTACCGGGGCCGTGATAGGACTTCGACTCGGCCTCCAGCAGTTCGGCGCGGCCGGCCTTGCCCTCGGCGAAGAGCTGGCGCACCCGCGCCTTCTCGTCGTTCGGCAGGCCGGAGGTCATCGGCCCGGCAGGAATGAAGACGGCGGGCAGATGGCCGAAGGTCAAGGCCGCAATCGTCAGGCCGGGCACGATCTTGTCGCAGACGCCGAGATAGACGACGGAGTCAAACATGTTGTGCGACAGGCCGACACCGGCCGCCATGGCGATCAGGTCGCGCGAGAACAACGAGAGTTCCATGCCCGGCTGGCCCTGGGTGACGCCATCGCACATGGCCGGCACGCCGCCCGCCACCTGCGCCACGCCGCCGGCTTCCCGCGCGGCGTCGCGGATGAGGGCCGGATAGGTCTCGAACGGCTGATGCGCCGAGAGCATGTCGTTATAGGAGGTGATGATGCCGAGGTTCGGGACGTGGTCGCCGGCGAGCGCGTCCTTCTCGGCGGGGGAACAGACGGCAAAACCGTGCGCGAGGTTGCCGCAGGAAAGGATCGAGCGGTGCACACCCTTGGAGATGGCGGCGCGCACGCGGCCGAGATAGGGCTCGCGATGCGGCTTGGAGCGTTCGACGATGCGGGCGGTGATGGCTTCGATGCGTTTGTCGGCGGACATGGGAGCTATCCTGACTTCCTCGATTGCATTTTTGCACGGCAAGGCGAGCGGGAGTACTGCGCCATCCGCGGTTGAACGGCGCCACGCGCCGGGCATGGTCGGCTTCAGCCGGCTGGACGTACTAGGGTGCCCAGTAGATATCGACCGGCGTCGCCGCGCGCCGGAGAATGGCGCGGATCGGCATGTCGGTTTCGGGGCCGTCTGCTTCCGCAGCAGCCAGAACGTCCTTCTTGCCCTGACCTTCGATATGCAGCACCAGAAGGCGGGCATCCTGAAGGCTGGCGAAGGTGAAGGTGAGGCGGGTTTCGCCCGCGCCCTCGGCTTCCATGGTGATCACGCCGCGCGGCGTGTCCGCCGAAATGGCCTCGGCGAGATTGTTGCCGCCGGGGAAGAACGAGGCCGTGTGGCCGTCCGTACCCATACCGAGGATCGCGACGTCGAAGGGCGTGCCGAGCGAAGCGGCATCGGCGGAGACGAGCTTTGCAGCCTCTTCCGCGCTGCCGGCTTCCCGGTAGAGCGGCAGGAAGCCCGCGGCCTTCGCCTTGTCCTGCAACAGGTTGTCGGAAACCAGCTGATGGTTGGAGCGCGGGTTGTCGGCCGGCACGAAACGCTCGTCGACGAGCGTTACCGTCACCTTGGCCCAGTCGATGTCGCGGCGGGACAGCGCCTTGAAAAAGGCCTTCGGGGTCGAGCCGCCGGAGACCGCGATGGTCGCCTTGCCGCGGGCCGCGATGGCATCGGCAAGCGTAGCGGCAACCGTGTCCGCCAGACCCTCGGCCAAATCTGCGCCGCTGTCGAATTCATGCAATCTCGCGCTCATCGCCATTCCCTACGCTTCATGCCAGGTGCGGCCGTCGCGCTCGATCAGCGCGATCGACTGGCTCGGGCCCCAGGTGCCGGCGGTGTAGCCCTGCGCCTGCTGGCCGGTCGCTTCCCAGGCCTTCAGGATGGGATCGACCCAGCGCCAGGCGGCTTCCACTTCGTCGCGGCGCATGAAGAGCGTCTGGTTGTTCCTGATGACGTCGAGCAGCAGGCGCTCGTAGGCGTCGGCATTGCGGGCGTCGAAGGCCTCGGCGAAGCTCATGTCGAGCGAGACGTTGCGCAGGCGCATGCCGCCCGGACCGGGGTCCTTGATCATCAGCGACTGCTTGACGCCTTCATCCGGCTGCAGGCGGATGATGAGCTGGTTGGCTTCGATACGGCCGGCCGAGGGGTCGAAGATCGAATGCGGAATTGGCTTGAAGGTGATGACGATCTCCGACATGCGCGCGGCGAGACGTTTTCCCGTGCGGATATAGAAGGGCACGCCCGCCCAGCGCCAGTTGCCGATCTCGGCCTTGATGGCGACGAAGGTTTCAGTGTTGGAGACGCCGCCTTCCAGCTCTTCCAGATAGCCCTTGACCGGACCGCCGGCCGAAGCGCCGGCGCGGTACTGGCCGCGCACCGTCAGGCGCTCGACATTGTACTGGTCGATCGGCTTCAGCGCGCGCAGCACCTTCAGTTTTTCGTCGCGCACGGCTTCCGCGTCCATGGAGGAGGGCACTTCCATCGCGACGAGGCAGAGCAGCTGGAGAATGTGGTTCTGCACCATGTCGCGCAGCGCGCCGGCCTTGTCGTAGTAACCGGCACGGCTTTCGAGGCCGACGGACTCGGCGACCGTGATCTGCACATGGTCGATATGGGCGGAGTTCCACAGCGGCTCGTAGAGTGCGTTGGCAAAGCGCAGCGCCATCAGGTTCTGCACCGTCTCCTTGCCGAGATAGTGGTCGATGCGGAAGATCTGCTCTTCGCGGAACACCTTGCCGATCGTGTTGTTCAATTCGTTTGCGGAGGCGAGATCGCGGCCGATCGGCTTTTCGACGACGATGCGGGTCTGCTTGGTGATCAGCTTGTGGTCGCGGATCTTTTCCGAGATATCGCCGAAGATCGCTGGCGCGACGGCGAGGTAGAAGGCGCGCACGCGCTCCTTGCCCTCGTCGAGCAGGTCCTTCAGCTTGTCCCAGCCCGCGTCGGACTTGGCGTCGACGGCGACATAGAACAGCCGGTCGCAGAAAGCCTTGACCTGCTCGTCGTCGAACTCTCCGGGCTTCAGGTGTTCGCGCAACGCATCGACGGCGAACTTGCGGTATTCCGCATCCGTAAAGGCCGTACGCGACGCGCCGATGATGCGTGTCGGGTCGGAGAGCTGGCCATCGAGCTGTCGGTGGTAGAGGGCCGGAAGGAGCTTGCGCTCCGCAAGGTCGCCGGTCCCACCGAAGACGACATAGTCGAAGGGTTCAACAGGAATGATCTGGCTGCTCATCGGATATCTCGATCTTGTTCTGTTGTCGGGCGTTATAATCTAATCGATTTAAAAACACCAGCGTGCAACGCAACAAAATCGATGTTCCGTGTCGATCAGAGCCTGTCGCGTAGCGCGTACCACGTCATGGCGAGGAACAGAAGCGGCGAACGGAACCGCGAACCACCGGGGAAGGCCGGGATTTTCAGGGCCTTCAACTGGTCGAGTTCCGCGCTGCCGCCGGTCACGTCCTCAGCATAGAGCTTGCCACAGTAGTTTGACAGCATGACGCCATGGCCGGAATAGCCGCCGATCGTCGTAATGCCGGGCATGACCTCGCGGACATAGGGCTTGCGCGGCATGGTGATGCCCACGGACCCGCCCCAGGCATGGGTGAGTTCAATGCCCTTCAATTCCGGATAGACCTCCTCGATCTGCCGGCGGATCGGTGGTGTCATATCGTCGAGGTTTTCCGAATAGGCCTCGCGGCCGCCGAACAGCAGGCGCCCGTCGCGGGTCTTGCGGAAATAGCGAACGACGAAACGCGTGTCTGCAATCGCCTCGCCGCCGGGAATGATCGACGGGAATTTGTCGAGCGGCACGGTCGCGCCGATGAAGGAGCGGATCGGCATGACATGTGCCGCCGTCTTCGGTTCGAGATCGCCGATATAGGCGTTGCAGCAGATCAGCGCCCTGTCGGCGCGGATCGTACCCCTCGCGGTGGTGATGACCGCTTTGCCGCCCGCCCGCTCGATTTTCAGGGCAGGGGTCTTTTCATGCAGGCTGGCGCCGGAGGCCTTTGCCGCCTTGGCTACGCCGACCAGCAGTTTCATCGGGTGGATATGGCCGGTGCCGACATCGCGCATGCCGAAGAAGAAGCGTTTCGAGCCGACGCGCTGTTCGGTCTCGGCCCGGTCCATATAACTCAAATGCTTGTAGCCGAAACGGGTCGCGGCAATCTCGATATGATCGCGGAACTCCTTCTGATAGCTCGCCTTGTGGCTGACATTGAGCTGGCCGGGCACATAGTCGATCTCGAGATTCTGGCTGGCGGCGAAGTCGTGGATGTGCTGCTTGGCATTTTCTGCAAGATCGAACAGCGCCTTGGCGCGCTCGAAGCCGAGTTCGGCCTCAAGCGTCTCCGCGTCGGCGCGCTGGCCCGTGCCGAGCTGCCCGCCATTGCGGCCGGAGGCGCCGTCGCCGAAGCGGTGCGCCTCGATGAGCACGACGCGCACGCCCTTCTTGGCGAGATTGTATGCGGCCTGAAGGCCGGTGAAGCCGCCGCCGACAATGGCGACATCGGTCTCGACGGAGCCGTCGAGCGGGGCATATTCGGGACGGTCGCCGACACTGGCCTCATACCAGGAGACGCCGGGGGAAATCGGGCTTTGCCAGGGCATAGCGCACACTCATTCGGTCAGAAGGGTGCGGCGGCGCGCCGGGGCGCCGGCCGCTTCTCAGGGACTGATCGTTTCAGCGGCCCGGACCGCCGGCCGCTCAGACGTTGAGCAGCAGGAACTCGCGCTCCCAGGGGCTGATCACTTGCATGAAGGTCTCGAACTCGCCGCGCTTGACGCCGGCATAGAGCCCGATGAACTCCGCGCTAAGGACCTCCGCAAGGGCCGGATCCGATTCCAGCAGCGAGACGGCTTCAAGAAGGCCGCGCGGCAGGTCGATCGACCCTTCATTGGCGGTGTCCTCCGTCGGCGGGCTCGGCTCGACCTGGTTCATGATGCCGAGAAGGCCGCAGCCGAGCGAGGCCGCGAGCGCCAGATACGGATTGGCATCCGATCCCGGCAGGCGGTTCTCGACGCGCCGCGCTGCGGCATCCGAAACCGGGATGCGGAAAGCGGTGGTGCGGTTGTCGTAGCCCCAGGCATTGTTGACCGGCGCCGACATTTCCGGCGTCAGACGCCGATAGGAGTTCACGTAAGGCGCCATCATGACGAGCGTCTTCGGCACATAGGCCTGCATGCCGCCGATGAAGTGGAAGAACTCCTTTGAGGGCGATCCATCCGGGTTGGAGAAGACGTTCTTGCCCGTCTCAATCTCCACCACTGACTGGTGGATATGCATGGCCGACCCCGCCTGGCCCTGCATGGGCTTGGCCATGAAGGTGGCGTAGATGCCGTGCTTGAGCGCCGCCTCGCGGATCGTGCGCTTGAACAGGAACACCTGGTCGGCAAGTTCCACCGGATCGCCGTGGCGCAGGTTGATTTCGAGCTGTGCGGGACCCTCTTCATGGATCAGGGTGTCGATCTCGAGACCCTGCTTTTCCGAGAAGTGGTAGATGTCGTCGATCAGTTCGTCGAACTCGTTGATCCCGGCGATGGAATAGCCCTGGCCGCCCTGGATGGCGCGGCCGGACCGGCCCTTCGGCGGGTGCAGCGGATAGTCCGGGTCCTCGTTCATCGCGACGAGATAGAACTCGATCTCGGGCGCCACAACCGGCTTCCAGCCGCGGTCGCGATACATCTGCACGACGTTCTTCAGCACGTTGCGCGGCGTATAGGGCACGCTTTCACCCGTCGAGCCGACGATGTCGCAGATGACCTGCGCGGTCGGATCGGTCTCCCACGGCACGACGGAGAGCGTGGAAAGATCCGGCAGCAGCTTGAGGTCGCTGTCGCGCGGCTCATAGCGGAAATTGCCGGTTTCCTCCGGGTAGTCGCCCGAAATCGTGTGGCGGTAGAGGGCGGAAGGCAGCGCCAGCGAGGTGTTCGAGGTGAATTTCGACGACGGCATCATCTTCCCGCGCGGGACGCCTGCAAGATCAGGCGTGATGCATTCGATGTCCTCGATACCGCGGGCCCGAAGCCAGTCTGCGGCGTCCTTCCAGGTCTTTACCCCTCGTGGCACGCTGATGGAGGGAGGTACTTTTCCAGAGCGTACGGCTTTCTCGATTGTAGGGGTAACGACTTTCTTTTTGGACGGCATGACACACCGGGTTTGTTGACGATGGCGCCATCATAGCCACAGAATAAACCTTGGCTAGCTCCCCCCGGGGGGTAGAAAACGCGATTTCTGCGGTATTTTTTGTTTTTTATGTCCCGATTGACTTTCTGGCGCGATAGCAGAAAGGAGAGGCGAACGGGGATTTTGAGCGTGGCAGAACGGCGGGACGTCGTCATTATCGGGGCCGGTGCGGCAGGCATGATGTGCGCCATCGAAGCGGGCAGGCGGGGCCGCCGCGTGCTGGTGCTCGACCATGCGAAGGCGCCGGGCGAGAAAATCCGCATCTCCGGCGGCGGGCGCTGCAACTTCACCAATATCCATGCCGGCCCGAAGAATTTCCTCTCGGCAAATCCGCATTTCGCCAAGTCGGCGCTCGCCCGCTACACGCCGCGCGATTTCCTCGACCTCGTCGAGCGCCACCGCATCCCCTGGCATGAAAAGACGCTGGGCCAGCTGTTCTGCGACAACTCGGCGAAGGACATCATCGCCATGCTGCTGTCCGAGATGAAGGCGGTCGGCGCGGAGCTGCGCCTTTCGACTGGGATTGCCGACATTGCCCATGACGTCCATTCCTTCCGCATCGCTACGGAGCACGGCCTGATCGAGGCGTCCTCCCTGGTGATCGCCACCGGCGGCAAGTCGATCCCGAAAATGGGGGCGACAGGCTTCGCCTATCGCGTCGCCGAGCAGTTCGGCTTGCCCGTTACGGAAACGCGCGCCGGTCTCGTGCCGCTGATGCTCGACCCCGCGACGCTTGCCGCGCATGAGGGCCTGCCTGGCGTGGCCGTGGATGTCGTCGCCCGCCACGGCAAGACGGAGTTTGCGGAAGCGGCCCTCTTCACCCATCGCGGCCTCAGCGGCCCGGCCATCCTGCAAATCTCTTCCTATTGGCGGGAAGGCGAGGAGATCGCGCTGCATATCCGCCCCGACCTCGACTTCGCAGCCATCATCACCGCCGCCCGCAAGCAGAACGGCCGGCAGGCGGTGCAGACGGTGCTCGCCGATCATATCCCGAAGAAGCTGGCGCAGCTCCTCGTCACCGAACTCGGCATCGACGGAACGTTGGCCGAACAGCCGGGAAAACGCATCGAGGCGCTCGTGCAGAAACTGCGCGACTGGCGTTTCCGTCCACCGGGCTCGGAAGGCTATCGCACGGCGGAAGTCACGCTCGGCGGCGTCGATACGGCAGCGCTCGATTCCCGCAGCATGGCGGCGAAGGCGGTGCCGGGGCTCTATTTCGTGGGCGAGGCGGTGGATGTGACCGGTTGGCTCGGCGGCTACAATTTCCAATGGGCCTGGGCCTCGGGCCATGCGGCCGGGCTCGATGCCTGAATTTCGCCCGTGGGAATAGCGATACGGTCTTTACCGCCCGTTAAGACCTCGCGGCGGATGCTGCTCGCATGTCGGCGTTTCCCGCCTTCGGGAGACAACATGATGTAGGCCGGCTGGCCGGATCACCCGGAGTATCTGTTCTCGCGTAACGGAGTTTCGCCGCATGCCTGAAAGCCGCCGTCCAGCCCGCGCCATCGCTGTTGCCGCCGCTCAAGAAAGCCGCCGTCGCCTTTTTGCGATCGGCATCAATTGCGCGCTTGCCGCTCTTCTTGTCGCTGCCCTCGCCATCACCGCACGCTGACAACTTGGAACCGTCATAAATCGGTTTAAATTGGTGATGGAATTTTAAAGATTGCCGCCGATGATCCCTGCATAGGGTTCCGGAAGCCGCGTCCCGTTACGGATGCATGCGGCGTGCAATGATTGCTCCCCCGGATACGCGGCATTGCTGCCGCATGAAGTCGGTAATCCGGCGTCCGAATCCTGGGGAGGCCTATAAAGGGCAGGGGTGGAGCACGCCGACAACGGATGTTCCGCCATATGTTTATTGATCGCATTCTTGCCCGTTTTAAAATCCAGACCAAGGTTCTGGTCTTCATTCTGCCCTTCGTGCTGTCGATCTGCGCCGTAGGCTTTACGGGGCTTTACGCCTCCGGCCTCCTGCAGGGCCGCATGGAAATTTCCAACAGCGTTCTCCAGTCGCTGAGCGGCTTCAAGGACGTTTATGCCGGCATGAACCGGTTCCTTCAGAACACCAGCGAAGAGACCCGCGATGCGGTCAACGAGCGGCTGAAGGCCCAGGTCGCGCTGCTGCGCCAGACGATGGACGGCCTCACACCCGACGTCGATGCCTCCAAGCTTCTGGATGCCCAGAAGCAGACGAAGGATATCGAGGCCCGCATGGACGGGCTGTGGCTGCTCTATGTCAATGAGAACAAGCTGCACGACAAGATGGCCAAGAACCTCAGCACGCTGTCCAGCGAGCAGGTGAAGATTCTCGACGAGGCGACGAAGCTGCAACGCACCGTGCGGCAGAACGAGAACGCCGCGAAAAGCATGCTGCGTGAGGCCGAGCGCCTGACGGCGGCCAGCAAGTTCTTCGGTGACCTGCTCTCCGAATTCAGCCGCGGCGCGACGCCGGAGGACCAGCTGAAGGTCATCAAGGAGCGTTTCCCCTTCATTTCGAAGACCGAGCGCTCCATCTCGACGATCCTGCCGAAGAACCAGAAGGTCGTCTCCATCACCATCCGCAACACGATCGAAGAGCTCAGCGGTTTCCTGTCCTCGTCGGATCCGGCTTCCGTCACGGTGCCGGAAATCGCGCGCCGCGTGAACCGCTTCCGCCAGGTCACCATTCAGATGCAGGGTGCCGCCGCCGAGAAGATGCGCGAAGCGACCCGTATCTTCGGCGAACTCGACGAGCCGATCATCAAGTCGGAGGCGGTTCTCGCCTCCACCCGCAAGCTGACCTCGTCGATCGACGATATCGAAGTGGCGGCCGTGCGTTTCCTGGGCGAGACCTCGGACGAAAACCGCGTCAAGTTGCTCGGCAACCTCTCCATGCTGCAGATCGATATCAAGGGCCTGCGCGGCACCGCGAGCGGCTTGCCGTTCTTCGATAAGGTCGACGAGACGCTGGCGCCGGTTCTGGAACGCATTCAGGCCGACAGCGACGCGCTGGTGAAGATCAGCGCCCAGCGCAATGCCGATTTCGATGCCGCCGGCATGTCCATCGATTCGATCTGGAACCTGCTCAGCCAGTTTGCCGAGGAACAGAAGACCAGCGCCGGCACGGAGCGGGAAAAGGCCAATCAGGTCTCCGTCCTCGCCACCGTCATAGGTGCGGCCATCGCCGTGCTGGCCGGCATTGCTCTGGTGCTGACGCTGAAGGGGCCGATCGGCCAGATCACCGGCGCGATGCGCCGCCTGGCCGACGGTTTCCTCGACACCGGCATATCAGGCGAAGGCCGAGCCGACGAAATCGGCGACATGGCCCGCGCGCTCGGCGTGTTCAAGGAAAACGCGCTCTCGAAGATCCGTGTGGAAGCCGAAAGCGAGCAGCAGCGCGCCGAGGCGGATGCCGAACGCACCCGCAACGATGCGGAAAAGCAGGCCCTCGACCGGCAGATCGATTTCGCGGTGAACGCGCTTGCGGCCGGCCTCGGCCGTCTCGCCCAGGGCGACCTGTCGCGCCAGATCGATACGCCGTTTACCGGCCGTCTCGAGCAGCTGCGCCAGGACTTCAACGTCTCGCTCGAACGCCTTCAGGACACGCTCGGCCAGATCCGAAGCAATGCGATGTCGATCCAGCGCAGCGGCAACGATATGCTGCAATCGGCCGATGCGCTCTCCAAGCGCACCGAAGCGCAGGCCTCTTCGCTGGAGGAGACCGCCGCCGCCGTCGAGCAGATCACCGTGACCGTGCGCTCCTCCGCCGAGCGGGCGCATGAGGCCAATGTCATCGTCGGCGCCACCAAGCGCAGCGCCGACAGTTCGGCCTCCGTCGTCAACAATGCGATTGCCGCCATGGGCCGCATCGAGGGTGCTTCGCGCCAGATCGAGCAGATCATCGAGGTCATCGACGACATCGCCTTCCAGACCAACCTGCTCGCGCTCAATGCCGGTATCGAAGCCGCGCGCGCCGGCGAGGCCGGTAAGGGCTTTGCGGTCGTGGCGCAGGAAGTGCGGGAACTTGCCCAGCGTTCGGCCAGCGCTGCCCGCGAGATCAAGGGTCTGATCGAAAAGTCGACGAGCGAAGTCAATGCCGGCTCGCATCTCGTGCAGGAGACGGGCTCCGTGCTCGCCTCGATCAGCCAGCAGATCGTCACCGTCAGCCAGCACGTGGACATGATGGCGACGGCGAGCCGCGACCAGGCGGTGGCGCTGCAGGAGGTCAACGGCTCCGTCAACCAGATGGACCAGATGACCCAGCAGAACGCCTCGATGGTGGATCTCACCACGGCCGCCAGCCGCAAGCTCGCCGGCGATGCCGACACGCTGATGATGCTGGTCGAGCAGTTCCGCCTGGAAGCGGACGAACAGGCGGCGGTCTACCGCGCGGCCTGAGTGCCACGGTCAGGACCGAAGGTAAAAACCCCGGCGTGCGAAAAGCGCGCCGGGGTTTTTCTTGAACTTCGTGATCCGGCTGCCGTCAAAGCCGGATGGCGGTTTCCTCTTTGGCTGTTCTAATGGCCACCATGGTGAAGAACCGAGCGACGTTGTTCTCGTCGCTGAACAGCCGGTCGCAGAGCGGCGCATATTCTTCCATGTCGCGCAGGCGCAGCATGAGGACGACATCGGTCTCGCCGGTGACGGCATAGGCCTGCGAAACGGCCTCTTCGGCGATGGCGATATCCAGGAAACGGCGCATATGCTGCTCGCCGTGCAGCTTCAGCTCCACCGTGACCAGCGCCTTGATCGTGCGCCCGGCCTTGGCCGGATTGAGGATCGCGACGATACGCTCGATCACACCGGATTTCCTGAGTCGCTGCGTGCGGCGCAGGCAGCTTGAGGGCGACAGGCCCACCGCATCCGCGAGATCCACATTGGTGCGCGACGCGTCGCGTTGCAGGAGGTTCAGAAGCTTCTTGTCGATGCGGTCCATGGGCTGAGCATATTCCCACATGTGGACTTTGCAATAAAATTGCATTCGACTGCAATCTTTGACCAAAAGTGCGAAGCGGTTCGGGCTAGGTAATGAGGGCAATCCAAGAGGAGCCTGCCATGCCGTTCGTCACGTCCGCCCTGAGGAAGACCAGGGAAACCCTCGCCATCTACTGGGTGCTTGTCCGGATTACCGTTCCTATTGCCCTCCTGACGGAGTTTCTGGCCAGGATGGGCGTGATCGAGGCGATGACGCCAGCCTTCGCGCCGGTCATGAACCTTGTCGGGCTCCCGCCCGAACTGGGGCTGGCATGGCTGACCGGCATGCTCGTCGGGATATGGGGCGCCGTGCCGCTCCTCTTCACCCTTGTTCCGGTCTCCTCGCTCAGCGTGGCTGACGTCACGGTCTTTTCGGCGCTCATCCTGTTCGCGCACGGCCTTCCCATCGAGCAGAAGATTATCCAGCAGGCCGGCCCGGGCATGATCGCCACGACGGTGCTGCGCCTTGCCGGCGGCTTGCTTTACGCCTTCCTGTTGCATCATGTCCTGGCGGCCACCGGTTGGCTTTCGGCCCCGGTTGATCCCGCCTGGATCCCGCTCGGCGCGACCCCCGATTGGGCCCACTATCTGCGCGGCCTTGCCGAGACGATGGCCTGGATGCTCGTCATCCTCGTCGTCCTCTCCTGGAGCCTCGAGCTTCTCAAGGTCACCGGTGTGCTGGCTCTCTTGATGAAGGCGCTTTCGCCGGTGCTGCGTCTGGCGGGCATCCGCGGCGAGGCGGAGCATCTCACCGCCGTCGGTCTGTTCCTCGGCATTTCCTATGGCGCGGGCCTTCTGATCCGTGAGGCGCAATCGGGCGCGATATCGCCGCGCCAGATCTTCCTGTCCTGCGTCTTCATGGGCTTCGCCCACAGCGTGATCGAGGACACGCTCATCGTGATCTCGTTGGGCGCGGATGTCTACGGCGTGCTCGTCGGGCGGGTCGTCTTCGCCATCGCGGCAACAACTGTCCTTGCCGCCCTGCTGCGCCAGCTCTCGGACAAAGCGTTCTTTGCCCGGATGTTTCGGACGGATGCCGTAAAAGCCGGCGGGTGACGCGGAGCGCCTGAGACGAAAAAATCCCCGGCGCAGGGAACGCCGGGGATTTTCCTTGACTGGATTATGCCTGTCAGCCGCGACCCTGCGTCACGATGACCGGGATCAGCAGGTCGCCCCAGTTGCCCTCTCCGCCGTGGTGACGGGCGGAGCGGACGAGTTCGACCGAAACGCCGGCCTCGACCGCCTTCATGACGGACTGGTTGAGGCGGTGCAGGTCGTTGGCGACCATGCGGATCATGGCCTGCTGGTCTGGTGTCATGGCGGAAGCCTGTTCTTCAGCGCGTTCCTTGACTCGGGTCTGGACTGTCATGGCATTTCTCCTCTTTTAATCGGGGTTCTTGAAAGGGTGATGTCAGGTTTTATTCGGCGGCCGGGCGGAACTGCTCGTGCTCGGTCGATTCATGCATGGCGGTCGTCGAGGACTGGCCGCCGGTTATGGCCATGGAGACGGCGTCGAAATAACCGGTACCGACTTCGCGCTGGTGCTTGGTGGCGGTGTAGCCGTTGATCTCGGCGGCGAATTCCGCTTCCTGCAGCTCCGAGTAAGCGGCCATCTGGCGCTCCTTGTAGCCGCGGGCGAGCTCGAACATGCCGAAGTTCAGCTGGTGGAAGCCGGCGAGCGTGATGAACTGGAACTTGTAGCCCATCGCACCCAGCTCGCGCTGGAACTTGGCGATCGTCGCATCGTCCAGGTTCTTCTTCCAGTTGAACGAGGGCGAGCAATTGTAGGCGAGCAGCTTGCCGGGATGGGCCTTGTGCACGGCTTCGGCGAACCTGCGGGCCTGTTCGAGGTCCGGCTTGCCGGTCTCCATCCAGATCAGGTCGCAATGCGGCGCATAGGAAATTGCACGGGCAATGCAGGGCTCGATGCCGTTCTTGACCTGGTAGAAGCCTTCGATCGTACGGCCCTTGTCCTTGTCGACAAAGGGCTGGTCGCGCTCGTCGATATCGGAGGTGAGCAGTTTCGCGGCCTCGGCATCGGTGCGCGCGACGATCAGCGTCGGGACGCCCATGACGTCGGCGGCAAGACGGGCGGCGTCGAGGTTGCGGATATGCGCGGCGGTCGGGATCAGAACCTTGCCGCCGAGATGGCCGCACTTCTTCTCCGAGGCCAGCTGGTCTTCGAAGTGAACGCCGGCCGCACCCGCCTCGATGAAGGCCTTCATGATCTCGAAGGCGTTGAGCGGGCCGCCGAAGCCGGCTTCCGCATCGGCGACGATCGGCGCGAACCAGGTGTCGACAGAAAGGCCGTTGCCCTCGGCGGTCTCGATCTGGTCGGCGCGCTGGAGCGTGCGGTTGATGCGCTTGGCCAGCTCCGGTGCGGCGTTTGCCGGATAGAGCGACTGGTCGGGATACATGGCGGATGCCGTGTTGGCATCGGCGGCGACCTGCCAGCCGGAGAGATAGATCGCCTTCAGCCCGGCGCGGACCATCTGCATGGCCTGATTGCCCGAGAGCGCGCCGAGCGCGTTGACAAAATCCTCCTCATGGATGAGCTTCCAGAGACGGTTCGCGCCGTTTTCAGCGAGCGTATGGCGGATCTGGACCGAGCCGCGCAGCTTCTCGACCGTCTGGGCCGTATAGGGGCGTTCGATGCCGTCGAAACGGCCCTTGGGTGCGCTCGGAACGAGATTGTAAAAATCGGTCATAGTATCCTCCAATGCGATGTCTCGGGATCGGGCTGGTGTTATTCGTGCCCGATTTCATGTGACAGTATTTACATCGCAGCGCACAATAGAGCGAGAGGAAACCGGAAAATCAGCGGGATATTCGGGTCATGATGTCTTGTCTTTGACAATTCCGCTCTGTAAAAAAGTAAAGATTGTAAATTCAGGGATCGAGCAGTCCGTGTAAAGGATGTGACATATGGCCGAGAACAAGATCTTTGCCGGCCCGAAAGTCCGGCGCATCCGCAACACGCTCGGCCTGACCCAGACGGCGATGGCCGAAGGCCTGTCGATCTCGCCGTCCTATCTCAACCTCATCGAGCGCAACCAGCGACCGCTGACGGTGCAGCTCCTTCTGCGGCTCGCCTCCGTCTACAAGGTCGATCTCGACGATCTCCAGGGCGAAAGCGCCGGCCATGCGCGCCAGCTGCGCGAGGTCTTCGCCGATCCGCTGCTCGCGGGCGAACTACCGGGCGATTACGAGCTGGTGGAAATCGCCGATGCCGCGCCGAATGTCGCAAGCGGCATCGTCAAACTCTATCGTGCCTATCGCGAACAGGCCGCCCGCCTCACCGACCTTGCCGACCTGCTCGCCCGCGAGGGCCATGCCACCACGCTTGCCGGCACGCTGCTGCCGATGGACGAGGTGCGCGACAAACTAGAGGGGCGGCCCAACTATTTCGGCGCCATTGAAGAGGCGGCCGAGCGGTTCCATGCGGCGCTGGCGCCCGGCGACGATCTGGCCAGTGCTTTAAAGGGCTGGCTGCGCAAGGAGCACGGCGTCGTCGTGCGCGCTCTGCCGGTCCACACGATGCCGAACCTGCGCCGCCGCTTCGACCGGCACTCCATGCGCCTCTTTCTCTCCGAGCGTCTGTCGCCCTTCGACCAACTGCGTGAGATCGCCATGGAGACGGTGCAGCTGGCGCTTCAAGACGAAATCTTCGCCGAACTCGACCTGCTCGCCTTCTCGACGGCGGAGGCCAAACGCATCGCGCGCTTCGAACTGGCGCGCTACGCCGCCCATGCGCTGATGATGCCCTATGAGGCCTTCCATGCGACGGCGCAGCGCGTGCGCTACGATGTCGATGTGTTGCGCTCGCGCTTCGGCGTCTCCTTCGAGCAGGCCGCGAACCGGCTGACCATGCTGCAGCGGCCGGGCAAGACAGGCGTGCCCTTCTTTATGCTGGAAATCGACAATGCCGGCCACCGCTTCCGCCGGGCCGGCGCGCAGGGCTTTCCACAGGCGCGTTTCGGCGGCGGCTGTCCGAAGCTCGGGGTGCATTCGGCCTTCTCCCAGCCGGGGCAGATCCTCGTCGATCGCGTCGAGATGCCCGATGGCGGCGCGTTCCTGACGGTTTCGCGCACGCTGGAAGGGCCGCAGGGCACCTTTGGCGAGCGGGTGCGCCGCACCGCATTGCTACTGGGGTGCGATGCCGCCCATGCGGAGGAAACGGTCTATGGCGAGGCGGTGCGGCGCGACGGTGCCGTCGCGGTCGGCACGGCCTGCCGGTTGTGCGAGCGGCAGGGCTGTCTGGCGCGCGCCGAGCCGCCCGTGACGCGCCCGCTCGGGCTCGACGAAATGGTCGCGGGCCTCAGCCTTTTCGACTTCCAGTAAATTTCCGCTTGATTTCCGTCGCCGATAGGTTTTGAAATCTGATAGGAATGAGAACAATGTGATATCAAAATTCGCCCTCTGTTTGCGTAGAATGCAGCTTGTCGCCTCCCGAAAAACAACCATAATCGGCGACTGTTCTTCCTACGAACTCATAGACCCGCGAAAGAAACTGGGAGATAAATCAATGATAAGACGTATTCTTTTGGCGACGGCCGCCCTCGGCGCGATGCTTGGCGCGGGCAGCGCCCTGGCAGAGGACAAGGTGGTCAACGTCTATAACTGGTCGGACTATATCGACAGCTCGATCATCGACGACTTCACCAAGGAAACCGGCATCAAGGTCGTCTACGACGTCTACGACTCCAACGAAATTCTCGAAACCAAGCTGCTCGCCGGCGGTACCGGCTATGACGTGGTCGTGCCGACCAACACGTTCCTGCAGCGCCAGATCGCGGCCGGCGTCTACCAGAAGCTCGACAAGTCCAAGCTGCCGAACCTCAAGAACATGTGGGACATGGTGGCCGAGCGCATGCAGCCGTTCGACCCGGGCAACGAATACTCGATCAACTACATGTGGGGCACGATCGGCATCGGCTACAACAAGGCCAAGATCAAGGAAGCGCTCGGCACCGACCAGATCGACAGCTGGAACGTGATCTTCGATCCGGCCAATGCCGAAAAGCTCAAGGATTGCGGCATCAACCTGCTGGATTCGCCGACCGATATCATTCCTGTCACGCTCGCCTATCTGGGCCTGAACCCCGACAGCCACGACCCGGCCGACATCGCCAAGGCAGAGGAAGCCCTGCAGAAGATCCGGCCCTTCGTGCGCAAGTTCCATTCCTCGGAATTCATCAACGGCCTGGCGAATGGCGATATCTGCATCGCCGTCGGCTGGTCGGGTGATATCTTCCAGGGCCGCGACCGCGCGGACGAAGCCAAGAACGGCGTTGAGATCGGCTATGCCATCCCGAAGGAAGGCACGCAGATGTGGTTCGACCAGATGGCGATCCCCGCCGATGCGCCGCATGTCGAAGAAGCGCACGCTTTCCTCGATTACATCATGCGACCGGAAGTCATCGCCAAGGCATCGACCTACATCCACTATGCCAACGGCAACAAGGCCGCTCAGGCCGTGATGCCGGAAGAGATCGTCAAGGACACGACGATCTACCCGGATGACGAGACGCTGAAGAAGCTCTTCACCAACACGACGCTCGATCCGAAGACGCAGCGCCTGTTCACGCGCACCTGGACGAAGATCGTGACCGGCCAATAACCGGTCCAAAGCGAATTGCCCGGAAGCCACTTCCGGGCATTTTTCTTAAGAGCTGCCCAAAATAAGAGATGGGGACAGGCAATGAAATCTCTCGGCAATATTCGTCGCGCCTTTGCACCGTGGACGGACCCGGACGCAAAACCGTACATCACGTTCCGCAATGTCACGAAGAGGTTCGGCGATTTCACGGCCGTCGACGATCTCACGCTCAACATCTATCACCGTGAATTCTTCGCGCTGCTCGGCGCATCGGGCTGCGGCAAGTCCACGCTCCTGCGCATGCTGGCCGGTTTCGAGCGACCGACCTCGGGTGAGATCATCCTCGACGGCCAGGACATTGCCGGCATTCCGCCCTACAAGCGGCCCGTCAACATGATGTTCCAGTCCTATGCGCTCTTCCCGCACATGTCGGTGGAGAGCAATATCGGCTTCGGCCTGCGCCAGGACGGCATGCCGAGGAACGAGATCGCCGAGCGCGTTGCCCAGATGCTCAAGCTGGTGAAGCTCGAACAGTTCGCCAAGCGCAAGCCGCACCAGCTTTCCGGCGGCCAGCGGCAGCGCGTGGCGCTCGCCCGCTCGCTTGCCAAGCGCCCGAAGGTGCTGCTGCTCGACGAGCCGCTCGGCGCACTCGACAAGAAGCTGCGCGAGGAAACCCAGTTCGAACTGATGGACCTGCAGCAGGAACTCGGCCTGACCTTCGTCGTCGTGACCCACGACCAGGAAGAGGCGATGACCATGGCCGACCGCATCGCGGTGATGAGCCACGGCAAGGTCATCCAGGTGGCCACGCCGGCGGAAATCTATGAAGCCCCGAATTCCCGTTTCGTGGCCGACTTCATCGGCGACGTGAACATTCTCGACGGCAAGGTCTCGGCCAGTGGCAACGGCAAGATCGAACTCGCCGTCGCCGAAGGTTTCACCATTCGCACCGCCGCGGGCAGCACGCCGGCCACCGGTTCGACCGCCGGTTTCGCCATCCGCCCGGAAAAGCTGAAGGTGACGCGGGCCGCCCCCGCCGATGCCTCGGTCAATGCCGCGCAGGGCGAAATCTGGGACATCGGCTACCTCGGCGACATGACGGTCTTCTACGTCAAGCTCGACAGCGGCAAGGTGGTGAAGGCCTCCATGCTGAATGCCCAGCGCGAGGTCGAGGACCCGATCGCCTATGACGAGAAGGTCTGGGTCTCCTTCGGCGAGACGGCCGGCGTCGTGCTGAAGGATTGACCCGATGAAGAAGCTCGGCTCCGCCCTCTTCAGCCGCCTTGTCATCATCATTCCCTATGCCTGGCTGCTGTTCTTCTTCCTCATCCCCTTCTTCATCGTCTTCCGTATCTCGCTGTCCACCACCGCCATCGCCCAGCCGCCCTACGAGCCGGCTTTCGCATGGTCGGATGGCCTGTCCGGTATTCTTGCGAAGATGGGCCAGTTCAGCTTCGACAATTTCGTCTGGCTGACCGAGGATTCGCTCTATTTCAACGCCTATATGTCGAGCCTGTGGATCGCCGGCGTTTCCACGCTGGTGACGCTCCTGATCGGCTATCCCATCGCCTATGGCATGGCGCAGGCGCCGCGCACGCTGCGCCCCACGCTCCTGATGCTGGTGATCCTGCCGTTCTGGACGAGCTTCCTCATCCGCGTTTATGCCTGGATCGCCATCCTGAAGCCGGAAGGGCTACTCAACCAGTTCCTGATCAACCTCGGCGTCATCGACCAGCCGTTGATCATCATGAACACAAACTGGGCGATCTATATCGGCATCGTCTATTCCTACCTGCCCTTCATGATCCTGCCGCTCTATTCCGCGCTGGAAAAGATGGACAACACGCTGATCGAGGCCGCGCAGGACCTCGGCTGCCCGCAGATCACGGCCTTTTGGAAGGTAACCTTCCCGCTTTCCATTCCCGGCATCGTCGCGGGCTGCATGCTCGTCTTCATTCCGGCCGTGGGCGAGTTCGTCATTCCCGACCTGCTCGGCGGATCGCAGACGCTGATGATCGGCAAGACGCTGTGGAACGAATTCAACGCAAACCGCGACTGGCCGGTCTCGGCCGCCGTCGCAACCATCCTGCTCCTCATCCTGGTCGTGCCCATCGTGTTCTTCCAGAATGCGCAGGCCAAGGCCGAAGAGCAGGGGAGGTAAGCCCATGAACACCTGGTCCCGTTTCAACATCGCATCGGTCGTTCTCGGCTTTTCCTTCCTCTATCTGCCGATCGTGCTGCTGGTCGTCTTCTCCTTCAACGAGTCCAAGCTCGTGACGGTCTGGGCCGGCTTCTCGACGAAATGGTACGTGTCGCTTTTCCACAATCAGGGCCTGATGGACGCCGCCTGGGTGACGATCCGCGTGGCGCTGATCTCGGCAACGGCCGCAACCGCACTCGGCACCATGGCGGCGCTCGCGCTGACGCGCTACACACGCTTCCGCGGCCGGCTGCTGTTTTCCGGCATGGTCTATGCACCGCTCGTCATGCCGGAAGTCATCACCGGCCTGTCGCTGCTCCTGCTCTTCGTCGCCATCGGCTTCGACCGCGGCTTCGTCACGGTCATGCTGGCGCATATCACCTTCTCGATGTGCTTCGTGACGGTGGTGGTGCAGTCGCGCCTGCTCTCCTTCGACCGCTCGGTCGAGGAGGCCGCGCTGGACCTCGGCGCAACACCGGTCAGGACCTTCCTGGAGGTGACGCTGCCGATCATCGCGCCGGCCGTGCTGTCCGGCTGGATGCTGGCGCTGACGCTGTCGCTCGACGACCTCGTCATCTCCTCGTTCACGTCAGGTCCCGGTGCCACCACGCTGCCGATGAAGATCTACAGCCAGGTGCGCTTGGGTGTGACGCCGGAAATCAACGCGGCCTGCACCTTGCTCATCGGCTTCGTCGCCATCGGCGTCATCATCGCCTCGGTCATGACGAAGCGGCGCGAAGTGCAGCGCCAGCGCGACGAGCAGGCGGCCTTCGCGGGCCGCTGAGTATCCGGAAAATGCGATTACTGGCGGGGCTGCTGCCCCGTCAGGATCGAGATCGGCGAGATCACCGGCTCCGGCCAGGACCCGCCGACGAAGAAGCTGAGGGCCGGATTGACTACGGCCGTCGCATCCGCCTGCGGCCGATCGGCCAGCGTCCCGGCCAGCGCCAGGCTACCCGAACGATAGGGGATCATGCCGGAGAGCGTCAGAAGCTTCTCGTTGCCCTCGATTTCCGCCTTGGTGAGTTCGGCAATGCCGCGGTCGAGCCGCGCTTCCAGATCGGCGCGCACGAAATCGAAGGAGCCGTCTGCGGCACTGGAGATCGTGAAGAAGGCGTTCTTCGCCGCCTGTTCCTCGAAGGCCTGACGGTTGAAATGGGTCAGCGTGCCGGGCCCCATGCGCAGGCGGAACTCACCGGACATGTCCGACAGCGTCGTCGCCCAGAGCGGCCGGTCCGTCGAGAGCTCGAAATCGGCCGAGCCATGGCCTGACGGCAGCGGTCCGGGCAGTGCGAGCGTGCTGACGACGGTGCCGATATCGACATTGTCAAGCGACATCTGCACCTGCGCACCGCCGCGAAAACCCTGCTCGTTGAGTGCGATGCGGCCGGTCATGCGGCCATCGAGAAGCGTGCTGTCGCCGACGTCGAAGGAGGCGCGGCCGTTTTCGATGCGCATGCCCGCGGCGAGACCCTGCAGCGAAAAAGGCGCGAACTCCGCCGTCTTGGCGGAGAGACGCAGATCCATGCCGAACTGGTGCACGAAAGCCGTATCCAACGGCGTTGCGGTCTCCTTGGAGCCCGACAGCGGCGCAAAGATAGAAAGCAGCGCCCTGAGATCGATGTGATCGAAGGCCAGTGTGCCGCCGATCTGCGGCAGGCCCTGCGGCGGCAGATTGACGTCGAGCACGCCGGTCGCCTCGGCATTGTCGAGGGCAAGCTTCACGTCCTCGAGCTTGGCCGCATAACCCGCCGTTGCGACCTTCGCCTCGACATTCACCGACCCGACATTGCCGATGGCGGAAATGTCCTTGCCCTGCCAGGCCAGCAGATGCGCGAGCGAGGGTGTCGAGAGCTGCATGGTTCCGGCAACGAAGGCGGCATGCGAAAGATTGGCCATGCCCTCGAAATTGAGTGTGGCCGGATCGGCGGAGAAGCTGGTGCGGGCATTGGCGTTGCGCCCCGCCAAGAGCGCCAGAGGCTGGTCGCAGCCGAAGGTCCAGCGCGTCATCTCGCCGTTGACGATGCCGGAAAGCGAGAGATCCATGGGTTGGCGCAACGCCGGCCAGGTGACGATGCCGTTGATATCGGTGATGCGATAGGCCGGCGTTTCGCCTGCACGGGCTACCTCAAGAATGCCATCGTTGACGGTGACCGTGCCGAGGCGTTCGCTCGGCATGGCGGGGATGGCCTGCCCTTCGGGCGTTGCGGCGGTCGCATCGATTGCCTGCACCAGCCAGCCGCGGTGTTTCCAGTTGAAGGCGCCCGCGGCATTCCAGCCGACGCGCACCGTCGGGCGCACCAGTTCGAGATCGCTGAAGACGGGAACGCCGCGCATCGCACCGATCAGGTCGAAGGTCGCCGAGATCGCCTCGACGGACGCCAGTTCCTCGCTTTTGCCGTCAACTGGGCGGGTGGCGATGCGCACATTGCCGATCGTCACGCGCGGATAGGGCCAGAAGGCAAATTCCGGTTTCTTGCCGATGCGTACCTCAGCTCCCGTCCAGGCCTCCAGCGTTTCCTTGATCGCCTTGCCGACCGTGTCGGTCTGCAGGAGGAAGGGAAAGCCAACGCGCACCGCAAACAGCAGGGCAAGCGCGACGAGCAGACCCCGTACAAGGAGCTTCGAGCGGATGAAACGGGACAGGGTCATTCGGGCACGGATCCTCTGCCGTCAGCTCTTTCTTGGGGTTGCGCGAAGGGGATAGGCGCTCGGGAGGAAGAAATCAAATGTCGCCATGGCGGAATTGCGTTCATCGGTGCCGCGAACCGGCAGCCGGAGCTTTTTATTGCGTCGCAACATGATATACGAATGCGATGGAGTGGAGGAAAGCATGACGTCAGAATTGCCCCTGTGGGAACCTTCGGCCGACATCCTGGCAATGAGCCCGATGGCCCTGTTCATGAAGGCCGCCGGCCGCATCGCCGGTCGCGACATCACGACCTATGACGCGCTTCACGCGTGGTCCGTCGAAGATCGCGCCGCCTTCTGGACGGCGATCTGGGACGAATGCGGAGCCATCGGCGAAAAGGGCGGCGCCGCGCTGGAGAACGGCGAGCGCATGCTGGACGCCCGGTTTTTTCCAGAGGGCCGTCTGAACTTTGCGGAAAACCTGCTCCGGAAGAGTGGTTCTGAAGATGCCATCGTCTTCCGCGGCGAAGACAGGGTTTCCTATCGCTGGTCCTGGGACGATCTGCGCGCCCGCGTTTCGAAGCTTCAGCAGGCCTTTGCCGCCATGGGGATCGGGGAGGGCGACCGCGTCGCCGCCATGATGCCGAACATGCCGGAAACCATCGCCTGCATGCTCGCCGCCGCCTCGCTCGGCGCCATTTGGTCGTCCTGCTCGCCCGATTTCGGCGAACAGGGCGTGCTCGACCGCTTCGGCCAGATCGCGCCGAAACTGTTCATCACCTGCGATGCCTACTGGTATGCCGGCAAGCTGCAGGATGTCTCCGCCAAGGTGCAGGCCGTGGCCGGCAAGCTCGGCGTGCCCGTGCTCGTGGTGCACTATGCCGGTGACGCTGGCGCGCTGGCCGCCGCGTTGCCGGATGGCCGCACGCTCGATGCGCTGACCGCGCCCTACGAGGCGAAACCGCTCACCTTCGCGCAGCTGCCTTTCCGCCACCCGCTCTATATCCTCTTCTCCTCGGGCACGACGGGCGTGCCGAAATGCATCGTGCATTCGGCCGGCGGCACGCTCCTCCAGCATCTGAAGGAACACAGCCTGCATTGTGGCCTCGTCGAGGGCGACCGGCTGTTCTACTTCACCACCTGCGGCTGGATGATGTGGAACTGGCTGGTCTCGGGTCTCGCCGTCGGTGCCACGCTCTGCCTGTTCGACGGTTCGCCGTTCCATCCCGATGGCAATGTCCTGTTCGACTATGCGCAGGCGGAAAAATTTGCCGTCTTCGGCACCTCGGCCAAATATATCGATGCCGTGCGCAAGGGCGGCTTCACGCCGCGCACGACGCATGACCTGTCGAGCCTCAGGCTCCTTACCTCCACCGGCTCGCCGCTTTCGCCGGAAGGCTTCTCCTTCGTTTATGAGGGCATCAAGCCGGACGTGCAGCTCGCCTCCATCTCCGGCGGCACGGATATCGTCTCCTGCTTCGTGCTCGGCATTCCCTTGAAGCCGGTCTGGCGCGGCGAAATCCAGGGCGCCGGCCTCGGCCTCGCCATGGATGTCTGGGACGAGGACGGCCATCCCGTGCGCGGTGAGAAGGGCGAGTTGGTCTGCACCAAGGCCTTTCCTTCCATGCCGGTGATGTTCTGGAACGATGCCGACGGCGCGAAGTACCGCGCGGCCTATTTCGAGCGTTTCGACAATGTCTGGTGCCATGGCGACTTCGCCGAATGGACCAGCCATGACGGCATCATCATCCATGGCCGGTCGGACGCGACGCTGAACCCGGGCGGTGTGCGCATCGGCACGGCGGAAATCTACAACCAGGTCGAACAGCTGGAAGAGGTCGTCGAGGCGCTGTGCATCGGCCAGGATTGGGACGACGACGTGCGCGTCGTGCTCTTCGTGCGCCTTGCGCCCGGCAAGGTGCTGGATGAGGCGCTGGAAAAGACTATCCGGACGAAGATCCGCACCGGCGCGTCACCGCGCCATGTGCCGGCCAAGATCATCCAGGTCACCGATATCCCGCGCACCAAATCCGGCAAGATCGTCGAGCTCGCCGTGCGCGAGGTCGTGCATGGCCGGCCGGTCAAGAACAAGGAGGCGCTTGCCAATCCGGAAGCGCTGGACCTTTTCGCCAATCTCGCGGCGCTCCAGTCCTGAGTGTCACCGGCATTAAAGATTTTTTGCCGGTCGAATTAACCAAACGCACGAAGATGTGAACGAAAGGTTTGTGCCGGAACGGGCCGGGTAAGGTTTTGTTAAGCCGGAATGGGGCAAGGTCGTCCCAACTTGAGCGCGCCCGATGGAGGGCGTTCCGGTCGCACCCGACCCCAATGGCATGAAGCCGTTCACCTTCGCTTTTGTTGGACAGCATTCAAACTATCAGGGCGGCTTTTGCCGCCCTTTTTTTATGTGCTCGTTTTGTCCAGTGACCGCGACACCAGAAAGACCGGAATGAGCCCGACCGCGACGATGATGATCGCGGGCACGCCGGCATCCTCCACCTTCGCCCGCGAGGCGTCCTCATAGACCAGCGTCGCCAGCGTGTTGAAGTTGAACGGGCGCAGCATGATCGTCGCCGAGAGCTCCTTCATCGTTTCGATGAAGACGAGGAGGGCGGCGGTCAGCGTTGCCGGACGCATCATTGGCAGGAGCACCGTCCAGAGTGTCTGGCTGCTGGTGCGGCCCAGCGTGCGGGCCGCCATGTCGAGATGCGGCGAGAGCTTGTGGAAGCCGGCATCGATCGTGCCCTCCGCCATCGTCAGGAACCGCACCGTGCAGGCATAGATGATGGCAAAGCCGGTGCCGGAGAGAAGCAGGCCGGTCGAAAGGCCGAGATTTGCCCGCAGGAAAGCATCGACCGCATTGTCGAAATTGGCGAGCGGAATGAGCACGCCCATGGCCAGCACCGTTCCCGGCACGCCATAGCCGAAGGAGGCGAAACGCCCGGCGGCAGCGTTGAGGCGCGAGCGGGTCGTGCGCGCGGCATAGGCCAGCAGGAAGGCGAGCAGCACGGCGGCAATGGCCGTCGAGCCGGACACGAGCATGCTGTTCCAGAGCGCCGAGAGCAGCCGCGTCGAGGCGAACTCCTCCAGCCGCCGGGCCGCGTAGCCGCCCAGAACATAAACCGGGATGGCAAAGCCGATCACCGGCGGCATGAGGCAGGCGAGGCCTGCTGCCCATTTCTTCCAGCCATTCAGCTTGAGGCGCACGGAATCGTGCACCGCAGCCGTCGTCTTCTGGCTGGCGAAGCGCTGCCGGCGGCGGGCGGCGCGTTCCACCATCATCAGGCAGACGACAAAGACCAGCATGACGCAGGCGATCTGCGCCGCCCCGGCAAGGCTGCCGCGATTGAGCCAGGTGTCGAAGATCGAGAAGGTCAGCGTCTGCACGCCGAGATATTCGACGGCGCCGATATCGTTCAGCGTTTCCATGGCGACGAGCGTCAGCCCCACCATGATCGCCGGTCGCGCCATGGGGATTTGGATCCGCGCGAAAACCTTCAGCGGCCCGGCGCCGAGCGTGCGCGCCACATCGGCCGCCGCGCGGCCTTGCATGAGGAACATCGAGCGGGCGGCGAGATAGATGTAAGGATAAAGCACGCTCGACAGCACGAGCATGGCGCCGCCGGTGGTGCGCACTTCCGGAAACCAGTAGTCGCGGCTTGTCTGGAAGCCGAAGAGCGCGCGATAGGCCGTCTGCACCGGGCCGGTGAAGGAGAAGAATTCCGCAAAGGCATAGGCGCCGAGATAGGCGGGAATGGCGAGCGGCAGGACGAGCAGGCCGGACAGGACCCGGCGGCCCGGAAAGTCGCAGCTCGCCACCAGCCAGGCCGTGATGACGCCGGTGACGGTGGTCAGGATGCCGACGCCGGCCAGCAGGATGATCGTGCGCAGCGTCGCGCGCGGAATGACGTTGCTCAGGAGATGCGGCCAGTTGTCGACGCCGCCCGTCGCTGCGATGACGACGATGGCGATCGCCGGCATGAGCACGATTGCCGCGGCAAGCACCGCGGAGGCGGAGAGAAGCGGATGGCGCGCCGCACCCGAGCGGCGATGCACGCGCGGCGCGCGTTCGGACTGGACCTGCAAGACGTTCCCTCGACGATGCGGCGCCCCGTTCGTGGCGGGGACTGCCGAAAGGCGTTCTGCCGGTCCTAGAGCATCCGGCTCAATCTGCCAACACGCGCGGTGAGGGAAAGCTCACCTCGACCAGCGTACCTTCGTTCGGCGTGGAGCTGATGGAGAAATTCGCCCGGTTGGCATCGACCATCGCCTTGGTCAGCGGCAGGCCGAGGCCGGTGCCGTCGCCGCGTTTGCGTGCGCCGGTCGTAACCTGGCGGAAGGGCTTCATCGCCTGTTCCAGTTCGCTGCGCGTCATGCCCACGCCCGTATCGCGGATGCGCAGCACGACGCTGCCATTCGCCTCATAAGCGGTGGAGACCACGATCTGCCCGCCCGAGGGCGTGAAACGGATGGCGTTCGACAGGATGTTGAGCGCGATCTGCTTGATGGAGCGCAGGTCGGCGACGATTTGCGGCACATTGTTGGAGAGCGACGTGCGGATGATGACACGCTGGCCGTTCGCCTGCGGCTGCACCAGCGAGACGGCTTCGGAGATCGTCTCGTTGAGGCCGACGGCGGTGAATTCGAGATCCATCTCGCCCGCCTCGATCTTGGAAATGTCGAGCAGGTCGTTGACGATATCGAGCACATGGCGGCCGGAGCGGCCGATATCATTGGCATATTCGATATAGCGCGGATGGCCGATCGGCCCGAAGCGTTCCGTCGCCATCATGTCGGAAAAGCCGATGATGGCATTGAGCGGCGTGCGAATCTCGTGGCTGACGCGGGCGAGGAAATCGCTCTTGTGGGCATTTGCCGTCTCTGCGGCGCGCTTGGCGCTGCGCAGTTCCTCTTCCGTGCGCTTCCACTGGGTGATGTCGCGGATGACGGCGCAGAAGCCCGACGACGAGGAGAGGCGGCCCATCGTCATGAACAGCGGAATGAAGCCGCCAGCCGCCTCGCGGCCGATGACCTCGCGTCCGTCGTTGAGTACGCTCGCGACGCCATGGCCCGAGAGGCCGGCAAGATAATCCAGCACCGCCTTCTGGCTTTCATGGGCAAACAGCATGGCGAAGGGCCGGCCGCGCGTCTCATCCTCGTCATAGTTGAAGAGGGCGCTGGCCGAGCGGTTCATCGAGCGGATATCGCCATCCTGCCCGACGACCACGACGCCGTCGGTCGCGGTTTCCAGGATCGAGCGCAGCTCGCTGATCTCGATGCGCAGCGCGGAAACGGCAGCGTTATCGTCCGTCCGTTCCTCGGCCTCGGGGACCGGCGCGGGCGTGGTTTCGACGAGCGTCAGCGCCGGCTTTTCATGGGCGGGCGTCAGCGCGAGCATCAGGGCGGTGCCGTCTTCCCAGCGGATCGACTGGAGGCGGGCGCGCACGGGGCTGGTGCTTTCGCCATCGGCATGGCGTAGCGCCATCGTGCCGTCGCCGTCTTCGCTTTCCTCGTCCGGGGCGGCGAGCAGGATATCGAGGCCGCCGGAGGCCTGGAGGTCCTCCAGGCTGCGATAACCGCTGAAGCGGAAGAATTCCGGATTGGCATGGATCAGCCGATCGCCGACATGCACGAGCAGCGCGACGGGCAGGGCATCCACCACGGTGGCGGTGAGGCCGTAATCCATCTGCGTGCGCGGGGGCGCGATCGCCGTGCGCTCGCTGGCGTGCTCCTCGTTCAGAAGGTCGTCCGCATGCGGGCCGACTTCCAGGCCGGGCATTTCCGTTTCGGGTTCATCGGTGTCGATGAAGATCGTGTTGGCAGCGTTATCGTCTTCGCCGGCCGGCTCCGTGGTGTCGGCGAGGCTGGCTGCGGGCGTCTCGTCCGCGGCGCCGTCGGCGGGCCGGTCCTCCGGCTTGCGCTTGCCGAAGGTCTCGCCGAGCTGGCGGGCGATTTCGCGGAAGGCCGCCTGTTCGCCGGTTGAAAGGCCATCGAAAAGGCCGCCGCGATTGCGCCGGGTTTCGAGCTGCACGACCTTGTCGGAATGACGGCGGTTCGGCGTATCCACCAGGCGAAGCGCCGGGCGCTCGCCGCGGAAGGCGTCCTGCTCGTCGTCAGCGGTGACGGGTGTTTCCTCCGCCTCGACAGGCGATGCCGCTTCGTCCGAGGTCTCGGTGGATTCCAGGCCCTGTTCCTCCACAACGGGTTCGCCCGCCTCGGCGATTGCCTCTTCCTGGGTGGAAGGGGTTTCCTCCACCGCAGACTCTATCGGCGCTTCGGCCACATCGGCCGGTGCGACAGTCTCGTCTTCCGCCTCGGCGGTCTCGCCGAGCGTCAGGCCGCGGGCATGAACATCCTCGACGGCATCGGCGATGCGCACGATGCCGAAGCCACGGAAACCGTCGAATTCACGGTTGCGGGAATAGGTGGGCAGGGCTGCGAGATCGACAGGAACGGTCAGCGCGGTACCCTCGACCGGCCAGAAGATCGTCTTGCCGGACCACGTGTCGCGGCGGCTGAGCAGATCGCCGATCTTGCCTTCGGGATCGAGATCGAAGCGGGCGGCGACATCGATGAAACGCGCGCCGGATACGGCCGACGCCCGCGGGCCGACGGCTGTGGCGAATTCATCCGAAATCTCGCTGAACCGTCCCTCGGCATCGATCTTCCAGACGAAGCGAATCGGCCGGCCCTGACGGTTGAAGACGAAGCCCGACACCGGCTGCTCCATCTCCTCGCTCGCGACGACGGCGGGTTTATCGGGGGCTTCGGCCACGACGTCTTCCTGCGCATCGACAGCCGTGTCCTCGGAGACAATCGCCTCCGGTGCCTCTTCAGGCTCTTCCAGCTGCTGCGGAAGTGTCTCCGCAAGCTGCGGCTCTTCAATCTCAACCGGTTCCGCGACCTCAGCAGCGCTTTCCAGCGCGGACTCTTCGACGATCGGGGCCGCTTCAAGCGCGGTTTCGGGTGAAACCTCCGTCATCTCGCCAACCGGCTCATCCTCTGTCGCCGGCACATCCACGGCGCCGGTGACGATTTCCGCTTCCGGGGTGACGGTTTCCTGCGCCGCGACGGGCTCGGCCTCGTCTTCAGCCGGATCGAGATGGCCGAGGATCGTTTCGACGGCAAACAGCAGGTGCAGCGCGGGATCGCTGGAAATACGGCCGATGGCGGCGGGCAGATGGCCGAGGCCAGTGGCGACGGGGCGCTTGACGAGACGTTCGGCACTGCGGCCGGCGGCCTCGACAAGGGCACGGCGCGTTTCGGGGCTGATCGCAAGTCTGTCGAAGCCCTCGGAGCCGGCGACGACGGTGCCCTCGCCATCGAGCACGGCCATGTGTGTGTCGGGATCGTCGAAGCCGGTGAGCATGGCGGCAGCCGCGTCTTCCTGGCTCTGCTGACCGGCGGCAACGGGCGCGCTGAATAGGATGGCCTCGTCACCGGGGCGGATGGTCACGGCCTCGACGGTGGCGTTGACGGGCACGCTGCGAAAGCCGCTGCCGATGCGCATGATGAAGCTGCGGCGGTCGCCGGGCGTCTGCACCTGGCGGGCGGTCGCGGAAAGCTGGCGGAAGGCGACATCGCCGCGTTCCGGGCCGGCATCGAGGAAATCGTAGATGTTTTCTTCGCCGAACAGGGCGGCTCCCCGGCCGTTCGACCAGAGAACGCGGCTCATGTCCTTGGAAAACAGCACGACGGCCTCACCCCGCGCGAAGGGCAGGCGCACCCGCTCGTGGACGGCAACGTCGATAAAGGGATACTGCTTTGCGGACATGTTCAGGCCTGTATCTGGCTTCCGGCGTCCCGGTTTTCAATTAACGCTTTATTAATAGCCGCGCTCCCCCGGAGGGTCCAGCGTCGAGGCCTGAAAGCCCGCGGCTTTCGGGCGGAAGGGTTAACGCCGAAGGGGTTTATTGTGCAGCGCACAAAATTGTTGCATTGCGAAAGAAGATCGACTATATGCAGGTCATCCCAGAACGCGGCGCCTCCAGAGAGGGCCAAACCAAGGAGCGCATACCATGGCTACCAAGAAGACCGACGACGTATTCTCGATCGCTTCCATCGATCCGTCCAAGATTTCCGAAAGCTTCCGCGACTTCGCCGAAAAGGGCGCAGCGCAGACCAAGGAAGCCTATGCCAAGATGAAGGAAGCCGCCGAAGACGCTACCAAGACCGTTGAAGCGACGCTCGAAAGCGCGCAGGCCGGTTCCGTCGAACTCGGCCTCAAGGCCATCGACGCGCTGCGCACCAATGCCGAAAACTCGCTTTCGCACATGGAAGCCCTGCTCGGCGTGAAGTCCGTTGCCGAACTCTTCGAACTGCAGACCGCCTTCCTGCGCAAGCAGGCGGAAGTTGCCGTCGAACAGGCCAAGTCGCTTCAGGAAACCTCCAAGAAGGTTGCCGAGAAGGTTTCGGCTCCGGGCAAGTCGGCTGCTGAAAAGGCCATGAAGTCCTTCAAGACCGTCTAAGCCCCAGATGGCGCGGGTTTCGACCCTGTGATAGAATGGCCGGGCGATTGTCCGGCCATTTTCGTTTGTGCAAGCCGATAAAAAACGCTTGAAAAATGGTGCGGCTGCCCGTATGTGACGCACCAAGCGCGGACGACGCGCCCTGTGCGGTTGTAGCTCAGTTGGTTAGAGCGCAGGTTTGTGGCACCTGAGGTCGGTGGTTCGACCCCACTCAACCGTACCATTCCTCTCTCCTGATAAGTTGTTTCGATAGGACTTATCGGGAGAGAGGAATATTTTATCCTCCCCCAGAATCTTTCTTGCTGATCTGATCGTTGTGGCTTGATGGCTTCGTTCGCTTTCCCAGTGAGCGATCCTCCAAGCACGCTGCGCCGCTTCTTTCCACGCCGCGCTTCCCTTGACAAACCGATGAATTAGGTAGATCGGTCTATATATTAAATCGAGGTGGACGATGGGCGAACGTATACCTGCGCGGGAGCGCTTGCTGAAGGCGGCTGCGGTGCTGTTTTATCGTGATGGGGTGGGGGCGACGGGGATCGATACGATCACCGCCCATGCCGGCGTCGCCAAGATGAGCCTCTACAACAATTTTGCCTCCAAGTCGGATCTGGTGAAGGCCTATCTCGATGCGCGGCTGGAGGAATGGCACGTGCTCTATCGCGAGCGCCTCGCCACGGCCGCGACACCGCGCGAAAAGCTGCTCGCTGTCTTCGATTCCTATATCGACCATGCCGAACTCGCCTATGGCTGGGGCTTTCGCGGCTGCGGGCTGCTCAATGCCGCTGCCGAACTGCCCGTCGGCGATGCCGGCCGGGCAACGGTCGCCTTTCAGAAGGAAGAGGTCGAGCAGCTCTTTAAGGATTACCTTCGCCAGATGAAGCCGGAGCTTGGTGCCGCGATCGATGAGACGGCGGAGCACCTCTCCTTCGTGCTGGAGGGCGCCATGGCCCGCGCGGGTCTCGACGGCCACGACGGGCGGCTGAAGGCGGCGCGCCGAATCGCCCTTTCGATCGTTGACCGGCTATGAGCGCTTCCGATCTCGCCTTGCCCTTGCGCCGGCCGAACCGGTTCACAGCACTTGCCGTCCTCGTCCTCCTCGAAGCCGCGCTCGTCGTGTGCTGGAGCGCCGGCTTCATCGGCGTGCGCTTTGCCAGCGATCATGCGCCGATCTTCCTGATCCTGCTGTGGCGCAGCCTCGTGTCCGGCCTCGTGCTTTTGCCCTTCGCGCTCACCATGGGACCGAAGATCCGGAGCCGGGACGTGCTCTTCCAGATGCTGCTCGGCGCGCTCGCCATGGCCGGCTATCTCTCGGGCTTCGCGCTGGCGATCGGGCTTGGCGTGCCGACGGGGCTCGTCGCGCTGATCACCGACATGCTGCCGCTTGCCGTCGCCTTCCTGTCCTGGCCCATTCTCGGGCAGGCGTTGACGGGGCGGCAATGGGTCGGCTCCTTCATCGGCCTTGCCGGCGTCGTCATCGCATCCGGCGGTTCGCTCGATTGGGGCAATGTTCCGCTCTGGGCCTATGGACTGCCCATGCTCGGCACACTCTCGCTTGCGCTGGCCACACTTTTGCAGAAGCGCAGCGCGGTCAATGCTATGCCGGTTTACCAGAGCCTCTGCTTCCAGTGCCTCGCGGCGGCCGTGATTTTTTCCGTGCTCGCCTGGCATGAGGGCGGCGTGTTGCCGGTCCTGGACCGCGGCTTCATCGGCGGCATTCTCTGGCTGGTCTTCGTCGCTACCTTCGGTGCCTGGAGCCTCTATTATCTCGCCTTGCGCAAATCCTCGCCGGCACGGGTGACGGCGATCCTCTATCTCAGCCCGCCGGTCACGATGATCTGGGCCTTCCTGATGTTCGGCGAGCCGCTCTCCTGGGCGATGGCGCTCGGCCTTCTCGTCTCGCTCGGCGGCATCGTCCTGGTGGCGCGGGCGCAGCCGCCCGCGCATGTCTGAGGCCGCTTGGCGCTCAGAGAAAGATTGCATGCTCCTGCCGCACGAGCTCCTGCACGAATTCGGCGACGGTGCGCACGCGGGCGAGATCGCGCGCGCTTTCGTGCCATGTCGTCCAGTAGGCGCGGCGGATCGTGTTGTCAGACAGGACGCGCACCAGCTCCGGATAGTGCCGGGCGATATAGTCGTGCAGGATGCCGACACCGGCACCGGAACGCACGGCCTCCGTCTGGCCGGTGGCGCTGGATATTTCGAAGCTCGCATCCCAGCTGCGCATGATCTCGCCGGTGAAATTCAGCGAAGCGGTGAAGATCAGGTCCTCCACATAGCCGACGCGGCGATGCGCCTTTAGGTCCTCGACGGTCTCCGGCGTACCGTTTTCCTCAAGGTAGTCGCGTGAGGCATAGAGGCCGAGCGTATAGTCCGTCAGCTTCGACGAGACGAGCCGGCCCTGTTCGGGCCGCTCCAGCGTGATGGCGATATCGGCCTCGCGCTGCGAAAGCGAGAAGGAACGGGGTACCGGCACCAGCTGAATCTTGAGTTCCGGATGCCGCGCCGTCAGCCGCCCGAGACGCGGCGCAAGGAAGGAGACGCCGAAACCATCCGGCGCGCCGACCCGCACGGTGCCCGCGACGGCCGTATCGATCCGGCCGATGCTTGCCTGCATCGCCAGCATCTCCGTCTCCATCCGCTCGGCCGCCCGCAGGAAGGCCTCGCCCTCGGCGGTGAGGTCGCAGCCATTGGTGCGGCGGATGAGCAGGCGGGTCTTCAGCGCTTCCTCCAGCGCGCTGACGCGGCGGCTGAGCGTCGCGTGGTTGACGCCGAGGCGGCGAGAGGCGGCGAGGATCTGGCCGGTGCGGGCAACGGCGAGGAACATACGGGCGTCGTCCCAGTTCATGTTGGCTCCGACTTTAATTTTTGCACAACGGTTCCTTATAGGAGGTGATTGTGTTGTGCAAATTGAAGTGCGATCATCCGCTCATAACCACGGAGGACTCCCCATGTACCAGATCGGCCATTTCATTCATGGCAAGCAGGTGCCCGGCACCAGCGGCCGTACCGCCAACGTGTTCAACCCGGCGACGGGTGAAGTCCAGGCGCAGGTCGCGCTTGCCAACGACGCCGATCTGCAGGCCGCCATCGACAGCGCGCTTTCCGCGCAGCCGAAGTGGGCCGCCACCAACCCGCAGCGCCGCGCCCGCGTCTTCATGAAGTTCGTCGAACTCTTGAACACGCATATGGACGAACTGGCCGTACTGGTTTCCAGGGAACACGGCAAGACGGTCGAAGACTCGAAGGGCGACGTCATCCGCGGCCTGGAAGTCTGCGAATTCGTCATCGGCATCCCGCACCTCTCCAAGAGCGAATTCACCGAGGGCGCCGGTCCCGGCATCGACATGTATTCGATCCGCCAGCCGGTCGGCATCGGCGCGGGCATCACGCCGTTCAACTTCCCGGGCATGATTCCGATGTGGATGTTCGCGCCCGCTATCGCCTGCGGCAACGCCTTCATCCTGAAGCCCTCCGAGCGCGACCCGTCGCTCCCGATCCGCCTTGCCGAGCTGATGATCGAAGCCGGCCTGCCTGCCGGTATCCTCAACGTCGTCAACGGCGACAAGGGTGCGGTCGACGGCATTCTCGCGCATCCGGATATCGCCGCCGTTTCCTTCGTCGGCTCCACGCCGATCGCCCGCTACGTCTATGGTACCGCTGCCGCCAACGGCAAGCGCGCCCAGTGCTTCGGCGGCGCCAAGAACCACATGATCATCATGCCCGATGCCGACCTCGACCAGGCCGCTAACGCCTTGATGGGCGCCGGTTACGGCTCGGCCGGTGAGCGCTGCATGGCGATCTCGGTCGCCGTTCCCGTCGGTGAGGAAACCGCAAACCGCCTCATCGAAAAGCTCACCCCGATGATCGAGAGCCTGCGCATCGGCCCGTACACCGATGACAAGGCAGACATGGGCCCCGTCGTCACCAAGGAAGCCCAGACGCGCATCCTCGGCCTCATCGACAAGGGCGTTGAGGAAGGTGCAAACCTCGTCGTCGATGGCCGCGGCTTCAAGCTGCAGGGTTATGAAGACGGCTATTTCGTCGGCGGCTGCCTGTTCGACAATGTCACGCCGGACATGGAAATCTACAAGACCGAGATCTTCGGCCCGGTTCTCTCCGTCG
This sequence comes from Shinella sp. M31, assembly GCF_049199205.1. Lineage (NCBI taxonomy): Bacteria > Pseudomonadati > Pseudomonadota > Alphaproteobacteria > Hyphomicrobiales > Rhizobiaceae > Shinella > Shinella sp. M31. The sequence continues at coordinate 62,778 of NZ_JBLZPH010000066.1, forward strand.
TTCGCGCCAAGACCTACGAGGAAGCGCTCGACCTGCCGATGAAGCACGAATACGGCAACGGCGTTGCGATCTATACCCGTGACGGCGATGCCGCCCGTGACTTCGCCAGCCGCATCAATATCGGCATGGTCGGCGTCAATGTTCCGATCCCGGTTCCGCTTGCCTATCACTCCTTCGGTGGCTGGAAGTCCTCGTCCTTCGGCGACCTCAACCAGCACGGCACGGACTCGATCAAGTTCTGGACCCGTACCAAGACCGTCACGAGCCGCTGGCCGTCCGGCATCAAGGGCGGTGCCGAGTTCTCCATCCCGACGATGAAGTGATCATCCCATCGGATCGACCATTGAAAAGGGCTCCCGCAAGGGGGCCCTTTTTTGTGCTTTGCGAAGAATAGGCCGCAAGCGCGGCCCGTTACCCCCTCGTGTTTTTGAATTTTCGAAGGGGGCAACCATGTCTTTGGCAGGATCGCCGCAACCCGCAGGGCAGGCGGGCGGCTTTCATCGCGTCACATTTACCGGCCGGGCGTCGGAATATTTCGGCATCTGGATCGTCAACGTTCTCCTGACGATCCTCACGATCGGCATCTATTCGGCCTGGGCTAAAGTCCGGCGCAACCGCTATTTCTTCGGCAACACCGTGCTGCTCGGCCGGTCCTTCGAATATCACGCCAAGGGCCTGCAAATCCTCATTGGCCGCCTCATCGTTCTCGGCGCCTTCGTCGTTCTGAACGTCATCGCCGCCGTCGTGCCGATCCTCGTTCTCCTGCCGACCCTCGTCGTCCTGATCGCCCTGCCATGGCTGGTTGCGAAGGGCCTGCGCTTCAGCGCGCGTGTCACGAGCTACCGCAATGTGCGCTTCGATTTCGTCGGTGGTGCGGGCGGAGCCTTCAAGGCCTTCATCCTCGGCGGTCTGCTCGCCGTCATCACGCTCGGCATCCTCACGCCGCTCGCCAGCCGCTGGGTCTCGCGCTACATCGGCTCGAATCTGCGCTATGGCGGCAAGGCCTTCGAGACGGATCCGAAGCTCGGGCCGCTTTACAAGTCCTGGCTTCTGTCGTTCCTGATCGCCATCATCGGCCTCGGCATCGTCGCGCTTCTCGTCGTCGCCAATATCTCGCTCATCCTGCCGATGATCGAGACGCCCGGCTCGCTGACGCCCGAACAGCAGATCCCGCTCGTGATCAGTGCGGTCATCGGCTATATCGTGCTGTTCACGACGATGGGTATTGCCGGTCTGTTCTATCGGGCGGGCGTGCGCAACATCGCCTGGTCCGCCACGACCTTCGACGGCAAGCATCAGCTGCTGAGCGACCTGTCGCGCACCCGCTACACCTGGATTGCGATCAGCAACGTCATCGTCACGCTGCTCACCCTCGGCCTAATGCGCCCCTGGGCGGCGGTGCGCATGGCGCGCTATACCTTCGAGCATACCGGCATTACCTTCACCGGCGATGTCGGCGAGCTTTTCAGCGCGCTGGAGGCGCAAGGGTCGGCCGTTGGGGCCGAATTCATGGACTTTGAAGGTTTCGATTTTGGCTTCTGAAACTGCGACCATTGCCGGCGGGGCCATTGCCAAGGGAGATTGGCACCCAGCCGGGTCCAGCCGCTCTGTCGAGGCTTGCCTCGTCGAACGGGCCGGGGAGATCGCTGCGCTGTCGGCGGGAGGCGAAAAGCCGCTCGCCGGCGCCGGTCTCTCCTGGGTCGAAATCTCCGGCCGTGTCGGCTCCATCCCGCGCCGGGTGACCTTTCCGGATGGCTCGGTTTTCGAGACCTGGGACAATGACGGCATCGACCGCTATCTCGCCGCGCGCGGGAAGGGCGGGGCGGGGCTCGTGCACTGGCTGGAGCAATTCCGCCTGCGCCTCATCGTCATCGTGCTCGCGGCCTTCGCGCTCGGTAGCATCGTCTATCGCTGGGGTGTACCGGCGCTCGTCGAGGTCGCCATCCTCACCACGCCGCCGATCGTGCCGCAGCTGATGTCGCAAGGCACCTTGCAGGCACTCGACAAGACAACCTTCTCGCCGACGAAACTCTCGGCGGAAAAGCGCGACGAGATCGCCGAGGGTTTTGCGCGCATCGCCGCCCAGTCGCCGCGTGGTGCGGGTGCCTACAATCTCAATTTCCGCGACGGCGGCTTCATCGGGCCGAATGCCTTTGCGCTGCCGGACGGTACGCTCGTCGTGACCGATCAACTCGTCGAACTGGCCGGCAAGGACAGCGAGATGATCGTCGGCGTGCTCGCGCACGAGATCGGCCATGTCGAACTCGAACACAGCCTCCGACAGCTCTACCGCGCCGCCGGCATGACGGGCCTCATCATGCTGATCGCCGGCGACGTCGGTTCCAGCGTGGAGGATGTTTTGGTACAGGGCGGCGGTCTTCTGGCGCTGTCCTATTCACGGGACGCCGAAAGCGCCGCCGACCGGCGCTCTGTCGAGCTGATGGCGAAGGCCGGCTACGACCCGACGGCGATTGCCCGCTTCTTCACGCTTCTGGAAGAGAAGCTCGGCGACAAGTCGGACACCAGCCTGCTCTCCACCCATCCGGGCACGCCGCAGCGCAGGAAGGACATCATCGACTACGCCCGGATCATTTCCGGCCAGTCGGATCCGGATTTGCAATAGGCTGAAGCATCGCGCAACAAATGAAAACGGCGGCCCGAGAGCCGCCGTTTCGCATTCGCCTTGGGAGGCTTCGGTATTACTGCGACGGGCCGTCGTTGTAGCCGACCTTGTCGACCAGCTCGGAGGCCTTTTTGCGGTTGGCTGCGATGTCGATGAGGGGCAGCACATCGGCCTTCAGCGTGCCGAAGGACTTGACGACCTCGGACGGCTCGGCGCCCGGCAGGACCGGATATTCGTAGACCTGCTCGGCATAGATCTGCTGGGCGGTGCCTGCCGACAGGAATTCCATCAGCTTCAGCGCATTGTCCTTGTTGGGCGCATTTTTGGCCATGGCCATGCCCGAGACGTTGACATGCGAGCCGCGGTCGTTGGCATTCGGGAAGAGCACCTTGATGGCGGCGGCCCATTCCTTCTGTTCCGGCTCCTTCTCGTTGGTCATCATCAGACCGACATAGTAGGAATTGCCGAGCGCCAGATCGCATTCGCCGGCAAGGATGGCCTTGGCCTGATCGCGATCGCCGCCGTCGGGCTTGCGGGCGAGGTTGTTCTTCAGGCCCGTCAGCCACTTTTCAGCCTCGGCTTCGCCGTGATGGGCGATCATCGAGGCGATCAGGCCGATATTGTAGGAGTGCTGGCCGTCGCGCGTGCAGATCTTGCCCTTCCACTTCGGGTCGGCAAGCTCCTCATAGGTGATCTCGTTCTGCGCGACGCGCTCCTTGGAGGCATAGACGACGCGGGAGCGCGTGGTCAGGCCAAACCAGCTGCCGTCGGGATCGCGATATTGGGCAGGAATGTCCTTGTTGATGACGTCGCTCGTCACCGGCTGCGTCACGCCGCCGTCCTTGGCTTCCGTCAGGCGCGAGATATCGACCGTCAGGATGACGTCGGCCGGCGAATTGGCACCTTCCGCCTGGATGCGTTCCACGAGGCCCTTGTCGAGGAAGAGCACATTCGTGGCGATGCCGGTTTCCTTGGTGAATTCATCGAGCAGCGGCTTGATCAGGTCCGGCTGGCGATAGGAATAGATATTGACTTCACCGTCTGCCAAAGCGGGCGCGGCGAAGGCCAGGCCGGCGGCCGAGAGGGCGAGGGCGGCGAGAGACGTCTTGAGCAGGTGCATCGGTCCTCCAGGTGCTTTATTCTTTACTGCCAAAGTCGTCTTTAACGGCTTGCCCCTTCCAGTCAACCGTGCTGCAGTGCGCATAACATGAATGTGATTTTCCGCTTTTTGGAATTGTTCTAAACGGTGATCTATCCTATATGTGGTGGAACCTGAGAAACCGGATTCGGAGTTCCCGATGCGTCTGACGAAACAAACCAACTATGCGGTGCGCATGTTGATGTACTGCGCGGCGAATAGTGGAAAGCTCAGCCGCATTCCGGAGATCGCCCGCGCCTATGGCGTCTCGGAGCTGTTTCTGTTCAAGATCCTCCAACCGCTGACCCGCGCCGGCATCATCGAGACGGTGCGCGGCCGCAACGGCGGCGTGCGCCTGCCCAGGCCCGCAAACGAAATCACGCTGTTCGACGTCGTGCGGGTGACGGAGGATTCCTTCGCCATGGCCGAATGTTTCGAGGCCGGTGAGGTCGAGTGTCCGCTGGTCGACAGCTGCGGCCTCAATTCCGCGCTGCGCAAGGCGCTTAATGCCTTCTTCGAAGTGCTTCAGCAGTACACCATCGACGATCTCGTCAAGGCGCGCCCGCAGATCGGCCTGCTGCTCGGTCTGGAAACCGCGCCGCTGGCCCAGCAGCCGGCGGCCTGACCTGCGGGGTCAGATGCCGGCGCTCGCGTCCCGCCTCACATATTCCTGCAGAATGAATTCGATGGCCGTCGGGTCGAGCTCGGCCTTGTCGATGCGGAAATCGACGCCGTAGTCGTCGATCTTCTGGAAATAGGCGTCGCTGATCGACGAGGAGATCACGCCGACCGGGCCAATGTAGCCGTTGCGGCGCAGCTCCGGCACGGTCTGGCGGAAATCCGCCTGCGGCTGCAACCGGTTGTCCATCAGGATCATGTCCAGCGGCGCACTGGCCGCGCGAATAAAGTCCAGCGCCGCCTCCACCGTCTCCACATAATGCAGCGTGATGGCATAGCTCGTGACCTTGCGCATCAAAGCGCGGAGGATGACGTTTTCCGCGGGGTCGTCATCGACGAGCAGGATATGCACGGGTGCTGTCATGATGCTGGCTGAACCTGATTGCATTTATTGGGTGGCCTTCTCCCGCGGCCACTCTCATCCAGGCCGCAGGTATTAACAAGTCCCTAACTCTACTATCCGTAGGTGAGGATCCGGTTTCGTAACGCTACTGTATGATCTGTTCGCGGATCGCTTTTGCCACCATCTGCGTGCGGTTCACCACGTCGAGCTTTTTCAGGATCGTCGCGGTGTGCGAGTTCACCGTATGCTCGGAGACCGACACGATGAGGGCGATTTCGCTCGCGGTCTTGCCGTAGGAAATCCAGCGCAGGATTTCCGTCTCGCGCGGGGTCAGGCCCATGCCCGCCTTGTTGGCGAGAACCTGGCGGTGGAAGTAGTCGAAGGCGCAATTGGCCTCGTAGCAGATCTCGTAATGGTCGCGGCGATCGATGTCGTCGCCGTCACCGAGGAAGAGCACGGCATAGCGCGTGCCGTTCACCGAATGCACGGGAATGGACAGCGCCATGTCGAAGCCGATCTGGTCGAGGAAGTCGGAGCCGTCGCGCGCGCCGTTCTCGACGTGATCCGTGCTGCGCCAGACGGTCGAGATCGTCGATTTGTAGAAGCTCTTGAACAGCGTGGAATCGTTGAGGCGATGCCGTTTGTCATAAGCCTCCGCCAGCCCCGCCGGCAGATCGTGCAGCATCAGGCGCGTGGAAAGCTGGCTGGTCTCGTGCTCGTTGATGAGCTGGAGCACGCCGAAATGCTCGAAGCCGTAGCGCAGCGCCATGGTATGGAATATGCGAAAGAAATCGACGCGATTGAGAGCCTTCTCAAGGTCGCCTTCGAAATCGTATCGCCTGTAATGTCTGTTCAGCACGGGCACGTGGTCTCCACCCCCAGAATCCACGAATGGAATCTAGCGCCGCAATCTCTGGCGGCAAAGGGTTTTGCGAGACAATTTTGCGGGGGGAGATCATTTTTTTGCGGGCAGCATCGTCAAGCCTTTGGAAACAAAGGCTGAAAACGAAAGCGAGGCCGCCCTTTTCTTTTTCGCTTCACCCCGCCGCGACGGGGAAAAGCAGAAAAGGACAGCCCCTCTTGCCTCGATGTCCCGTTATGACACGTCCCCTGTGTCGCCGCTATCAGGGGTGGTGGGGATTGACCGGGAGTCGGTGCTGATTCGTTCCGCTTTTAAAGCGGTTTCGAATGCTGTGGAGAATAAAGTTCTGCCGTTTTTTCCGAATGGACAAATTTGTTTGCTGACTTATTGCAATCCTGCGGCAAATGTCGTTCCATCCGCGCAAGCCGGGGCTGGAAATGCACCCGAGCTCGCAAACAAGAGAACAAAAAAGCAAACCTGGGAAGCTCAACTATGAAAAAGCTGACTACTCTCCTCGCGGCGACGGCAGTTGCCTCGCTGATGGCGACGGCCGCTTGGTCGAAGACCTTCGTTTATTGCTCGGAAGCGTCGCCGGAAGGCTTTGACCCCGGCCTCTACACGGGCGGTCAGACCTTCGACGCCGCAGCACACACGGTTTACAACCGTCTGGTGGAATTCAAGCGCGGCACGACCGAACTGGAGCCGGCGCTCGCTGAAAAGTGGGACATCTCCGCCGACGGCAAGGAATACACCTTCCATCTGCGCAAGGGCGTGAAGTTCCAGACGACGGACTATTTCACCCCGTCGCGTGAGCTGAATGCCGACGACGTGATCTTCTCCTTCGAGCGCCAGTACAAGGCCGACAACCCGTGGAACAAGTATGTTCCGGGCGCTTCCTGGGAATACTTCGCCGGCATGGGTCTGCCTGACGTTATCGACAAGATCGAAAAGATCGACGACCTGACGGTCAAGATCACGCTGAAGCGTCCGGAAGCGCCGCTGCTCGCCAACCTCGGCATGCCCTTCATCTCGATCGTTTCGAAGGAATATGCCGACAAGCTGCAGGCTGAAGGCAAGATGGAACTGATGAACCAGCAGCCGCTGGGAACCGGTCCGTTCACCTTCGTCGCCTACCAGCCGGATGCCGCCATCCGCTACAAGGCCAACCCCGACTATTGGGGCGACAAGCAGAAGATCGACGATCTCGTCTTCGCGATCACGACCGACGCTGCCGTTCGCGCGCAGAAGCTGAAGGCTGGCGAATGCCACCTGATGTCCTACCCGAACGCTGCCGACGTCGCCGAACTGAAGGCTGATCCGAACCTGCACGTTTCCGAGCAGGCCGGCCTGAACGTCGCCTACCTCGCCTACAACACGCTGGTTCCGCCGTTCGACAAGGTCGAGGTCCGCAAGGCCCTCAACATGGCCGTCAACCGCCAGGCCATCGTCGATGCCGTCTTCCAGGGTGCGGCAACCGTTGCCAAGAACCCGATCCCGCCGACCATGTGGTCGTACAATGATGCCGTCGAAGACGACAAGTACGATCCGGAAGCGGCCAAGAAGATGCTCGAAGAGGCCGGCGTCAAGGATCTCAAGATGAAGATCTGGGCGATGCCGGTTGCCCGTCCGTACATGCTGAACGCCCGCCGCGCAGCAGAACTGATGCAGGCAGACCTCGCTAAGGTCGGCGTCACCGCCGAGATCGTCTCCTACGAATGGGCCGAATACCTGAAGCTCTCGTCTGCCAAGGACCGCGACGGTGCGGCCATCCTCGGCTGGACGGGCGACAACGGCGACCCGGACAACTTCCTTGACACCCTGCTCGGCTGCGACGCCGTCGGCGGCAACAACCGTGCGCAGTGGTGCAACAAGGAATTCGACGACCTGATGACGAAGGCGAAGGAAACCTCCGACGTCGCAGAACGCACCAAGCTCTATGAAGAGGCCCAGATCATCTTCAAGCGCGAAGCGCCCTGGAACACCCTCGACCATTCGCTTGCCGTCGTTCCGATGAGCAAGAAGGTTTCGGGCTTCGTCCAGTCGCCGCTCGGTGACTTCGTCTTCGACGGCGTGGACATTGCCGAGTAATATCGGTTAATACGACAAACGCACGCCGCAAAGAGCGTGCCATGGCCGGCGGTCCGAAGACATTCGGGCCGCCGGTTTTTCAAAAATAAGAAGGGATTGGCTCCCATGTTTCGCTTTATCTTCGGACGGCTCGCCGTCCTGATACCCACGTTCATCGGGGTATCGCTGATTGCGTTCTCCTTCATTCGACTTCTACCGGGCGATCCGGTCATGCTGATGTCGGGCGAACGCGTCATGGCACCGGAACGGCATACCGAGCTCATGCACCAGCTCGGCCTCGACCGGCCCATCTATGTCCAGTATTTCGATTATCTCGGCGGTCTCGTGACAGGCGACTTCGGTTCTTCGATCGTCACCAAGCGGCCGGTACTGGACGACTTCCTGCAGCTCTTCCCGGCAACGCTGGAACTGGCGCTCTGCGCGATCATCGTCGCGGTCCTGCTCGGCATTCCCGCCGGCGTGCTCGCTGCGGTGAAACGGGGGACGTGGCTCGACCAGTCGATCATGGGCGCTGCCCTTGTCGGTTATTCGATGCCGATCTTCTGGTGGGGTCTGCTGCTCATCATCTTCTTCTCCGGCTATCTCGGCTGGACGCCGGTCTCGGGACGCATCTCGCTGATGTATTTCTTCCCGCAGGTCACCGGCTTCATGCTGATCGACAGCCTGATCTCCGGACAGGCGGGCGCCTTCAAGTCGGCATTGACCTACCTGATCCTGCCGACCATCGTGCTGGCGACGATCCCGCTTGCGGTCATCGCGCGCCAGACACGCTCGGCCATGCTCGAAGTCCTTGGTGAGGACTATGTCCGCACCGCGCGCGCCAAGGGTCTTTCGCCCTTCCGTGTCGTCGGCGTCCATGCGCTGCGCAATGCGATGATCCCCGTCATCACCACGATCGGCCTCCAGGTCGGCGTGTTGCTCGCGGGCGCGATCCTCACCGAGACGATCTTCTCCTGGCCGGGGATCGGCAAGTGGATGGTCGATAGCGTCTTCAAGCGCGACTATGCCGTGGTGCAGGGTGGCCTGATGCTGATCGCCGCCGTCATCATGATCGTCAACCTCGTGGTCGACCTGCTTTACGGCTGGATCAACCCGCGTATCCGGCACTAGGAGACGGTCCATGAGCACTGTTCAAACCACGGCCGAAACCAAGACGGGTGGCACGCCGCCCTCGGGCCTTTCCGAATTCTGGTTCTATTTCTCGCGCAACAAGGGCGCCGTCATCGGCCTCTTCGTGTTCCTGATCATTCTATTCGTCGCGATCTTCGCGCCCTTCGTGGCGCCGCACAATCCGGGCGCCCAGAACCGCGAACTCCTCCTCATGCCGACCATCTTCCAGGAAGGCGGCAGCTGGGGGCACATTCTCGGAACCGACGCCGTCGGCCGCGACATCCTCTCGCGTCTCATCTACGGCGCACGCTTCTCGCTCTTCATCGGTCTCGTCGTCGTGACGCTGTCGGTGGTGTCGGGCGTGCTGATCGGTCTGGTCGCCGGCTATTTCCGCGGCAAGGTCGATACCTTCATCATGCGCATCATGGATATCATCCTGGCGTTTCCCTCGCTGTTGCTGGCGCTTGTGCTGGTGGCCGTGCTAGGTCCGGGCCTGGTCAACGCCATGATCGCGATCTCGCTCGTCAACCAGCCGCATTTCGTGCGCCTGACGCGCGCAGCCGTGATGACCGAGAAGTCGAAAGACTATGTCGTCGGCTCGAAGGTCGCAGGGGCGGGCACGTTGCGCCTGATGTTCCTGACGATCCTGCCGAACTGCCTGGCGCCGCTGATCGTTCAGGCGACGCTCGCCTTCTCGGCGGCGATCCTCGATGCGGCGGCCCTCGGCTTCCTCGGCATGGGCGCCCAGCCGCCGACGCCGGAATGGGGCACGATGCTGGCCGAAGCGCGTGAATTCATCCAGCGCGCCTGGTGGGTCGTGACCTTCCCCGGCCTTGCCATCCTCATCACCGTGCTGGCCATCAACCTGATGGGTGACGGCCTGCGCGACGCCCTCGATCCCAAGCTGAAGAGGTCGTGATGTCGCTTCTCGAAATCAAAAACCTCACCGTCGAATTCCAGACGGCCTCCGGCCCTTTCCGGGCGGTGGATGGTGTGTCCCTCAAGGTCGACGAGGGCGACGTGCTTGCCATCGTCGGCGAATCCGGTTCCGGCAAGTCCGTTTCCATGCTGGCCGCCATGGGCCTTCTGCCCTGGACTGCGAAGGTGACGGCAGATGTGCTGACCTTCAACGGCCGCGACATGCAGGCCATGTCGGACAGCGACCGGCGCAAGATTATCGGCAAGGACATCGCCATGATCTTCCAGGAACCGATCGCCAGCCTCAATCCGTGCTTCACCGTCGGCTTCCAGATCGAAGAAGTGCTGCGCATCCACACGGATCTCGGCCGCAAGGCGCGGCGCGACCGGGCGATCGAACTCTTCCAGTCCGTCGGTATTCCGAACCCGGAAGAGCGCCTCGGCCATTTCCCGCACCAGATGTCGGGCGGCCAGTGCCAGCGCGTGATGATCGCGACCGCGCTTGCCTGCAATCCCAAGCTTCTGATCGCCGACGAGCCGACCACCGCGCTCGACGTGACGATCCAGAAGCAGATCCTCGATCTTCTCATGAAGCTTCAGGACGAGCACGGGATGGGCCTCATCATCATCACCCATGACATGGGCGTCGTCGCCGAGACCGCCGATCGCGTGATCGTGCAGTACAAGGGGCGGCAGATCGAGCAGGCCGATGTGCTCTCGCTCTTCTCCGACCCCAAGAGCGTCTATACCAAGGCGCTGCTTGCCGCCCTGCCGGAAAATGCCACCGGCGGCCGTCTGCCGACCATCACCGAAAAGCTCACCGACGCCGAGATTTTCGCGGGAGCCATGCGATGACCCCAGTTCTCGAAGCAAAGAACCTCAAGCGCGACTACCATATCCCCGGTAGCCTGTTCAAACCGGCCAAGACCGTTCATGCCGTCAAGGGCGTGAGCTTCAAGGTCGAGCAGGGCAAGACGCTCGCCATCGTCGGCGAGAGCGGCTGCGGCAAGTCCACGCTCGCCCGCATGGTCACGATGATCGACCCAATCACTGAAGGCGACATGCTGATCGACGGCCGCAAGGTCGACATCGCCAGCGAGCCGCTGACCTCCAAGATGCGCAGCAAGGTACAGATCGTCTTCCAGAACCCCTATGGTTCGCTCAACCCGCGCAAGAAGATCGGCGATATCCTGACGGAGCCGCTGGTCATCAACACGAAGATCCCGGCAGACGAGCGGCGCGATCGCGCCATGGCGATCCTGAAGAAGGTGGGCCTCGAAGAGAAGCATTACGGGCGCTACCCGCACATGTTCTCCGGCGGCCAGCGCCAGCGCGTGGCGATCGCCCGCGCGCTGATGCTCAATCCGCGCCTTCTGGTGCTCGACGAGCCGGTTTCGGCCCTCGACCTTTCGGTGCAGGCCCAGGTACTCAACCTGCTCGCCGACCTGCAGGACGAGTTCCAGCTGACCTATGTCTTCATCAGCCACGACCTCTCGGTCGTGCGCCACATCGCCGACGATGTGATGGTGATGTATTTCGGTGAGGCTGTGGAATATGGCAGCCGCGACCAGGTCTTCAACGACCCGCAGCACAGCTATACGAAAACCCTCTTTGCCGCGACGCCCCGCGTCGATGTGGACGCCATCCGCGCCCGCGTCGAACGCCGCAAGCGCGTCGCCTGAGGTTTGGCGCGATGACGAACGCCCGCACGATCGTCGTCATGGGCGTTTCCGGTTGCGGCAAGACCTCGGTCGCCGAGGGCCTTGCCGCAGCCCTTTCCGCCGCCTTCATCGAGGGCGACAGCCTGCATCCGGCCGCAAATGTCGAGAAGATGTCGAAGGGCATGCCGCTTGACGACGCGGACCGCTGGCCCTGGCTCGACATCATCGGTCGCGCCCTGTCCGATGCGCGTGCACGGGACGAGAGCATCATCATTTCCTGTTCGGCCCTGAAAAAGATCTATCGCGACCATCTGCGCGCCGCCGCAGGGGGGACATTGGCCTTCGTCTACCTGAAAGGCAGCCGCGAGCTGCTGCTCGGCCGCATGACCGCCCGGCGCGGCCACTTCATGCCGGCGAGCCTTCTCGATAGCCAGCTCGCGACGCTGGAGGATCCCTCGGGCGAACCTGGTGTGGTGGTGGTCGATATCGATGCATCCATCGCGCAGATCGTCAACGCGGCACTCGACGGACTTGCTGCCAGCAGGTGATCGGCGTTTGAATTTGCGCGTGAGTACTGGCGCCTTGCCGTTCCTCCCCCTATAGACGACGGGCCTGTCGGCGATCGCCCGCAGGTTTCCCGAGAGATTTTCGACCTGACAGGAACGACACATGGACATCAAACGCTTTGAAACCGGCCCCCGCATGAGCGGCGCCGTCGTGCACAATGGCACCGTATATCTGGCCGGTCAGGTCGGTCAGGCCGGCTCCGACGTTACCGAGCAGACCAAGCAGGCGCTCGCCGAAGTCGACCGTCTGCTGGCGCTGGCCGGCACGGACAAGACCCGCATCCTCTCCACCCAGATCTGGCTTGCCGATATGGCGGACTTTCCGAAGATGAATGCTGTCTGGGACGCCTGGGTGCCGCAGGGCCACACGCCCGCCCGCGCCACCGGTGAATCCAAGCTGGCGACGCCGGATTACCTGGTTGAAGTCATCGTCGTCGCCGCGCTTTAAGCGCAGGCACACGACCGGAATGAAAAGGCCCGCTTGCGCGGGCCTTTTTGCATTATGCGGACTTTGCGAGCCGCGCCTGTTCGTCGAAGAACAGCGCCTGGCTAATCAGCGCCTTCACCATGTCGGGATTGAACGGCTTGGTGACGAGGAAGGCCGGCTCCGGCTTTTCGCCGGTCAGCAGCCGCTCGGGGAAGGCGGTGATGAAGATGACAGGGATCGTGCTGTTCTTCAGGATGTCGTTGACCGCATCGATACCCGAGGAACCGTCGGCTAGCTGGATATCGGCAAGCACCATGCGCGGCGCGGTGCGGTGATAGAGCTCGACTGCCTCCGCATGCGTGCGCGCGATGCCGGTCACGTTATGGCCGAGACCCTTGACCATGTCCTCGATGTCCATGGCGATCAGCGGTTCGTCCTCGATGATCATGATATCGGTCGCGACCTGGCTGGAAATGTCGCGCGACGCTTCATCCAGCAATCCGGCAAACCGCTCTTCCGACACGTCGAGAATGTCGGCGGCTTCGGCCATGTCGAAACCTTCGACGGCGATCAACAGGAACGCCTTGCGTTCGGCCGGCGGAAGATTGGCCAGGTTGGCGGCCGCCTGGCGTTCCCAGCCGAATGGCGAGGTGTTTTCCGGCAGCGTCACATCGAGGTTTTCGAAGAGCGTGCAATAGAGCCGGTAGAGGGCGATCCGGTCGCTGCGATCCTGAGGATAAATCGAAATGTCGGCGACGAGCGCCTCGAGCATGGCGGCCACATACGCGTCACCGGATGTCTGGGATCCCGTGACGGCACGGGAAAAACGCCGGAGATAGGCGAGATGCGGTGCGATACGGGTGGAAAGTGACATGAAGTTCTCCCTGAATATGTTCCGCATCGGAACCGTTTCCGCTAAAGTTCATTGTGCGGAAACCTATTGGTAGCATGCTAAGTCTGACTTGCTATTGGGAATCTTGGGCAAAAGGAAGATAGCGGGCGGCACGCAACGGAAACAAGACCATGATCGAGCCCAACAAAGACAAGAGACGTGACGGCGGCAACACGCCCGCCAAAGCTGCCTTCGACCCGAATGGACCGGTCGGCCGCAAGCTGAAATCCTTTTACGACGTCATCGAAACCGAGCCTGTTCCCAATCGATTGCTCGATCTTTTGGAAAAGCTCGACGAGGCCGAACGGAAAGCCAACAGCAGTTCCTGAAAGCATTTTTCTTCCCTGTTCAAGACACGACGAAACGGGCCGCGAGGCCCGTTTCGTGTTTTCGCGCGATGCCTGTTAGCGGCAACGAGCTTCGTAGCGGCGGCCGTGGCGATCGCGGTAGACGCAGTAGCCGTCGCGGTCCGAGCGAGCGATGAGGTAACCCGCAGCGCCGCCGATGGCGGCACCCGCCAGCGCGCCGCCGGCCCGCCCGGTCACGGCGCCGCCAATAATGGCGCCCGAGGCCGCGCCGATCGCGGTGCCGCGTTCGGTCTGGCTGCATGCTGTGAGCGTCACAGTGGACGCGACGAGGGCTAGCGCGATGATGGTGTTCTTCATGGTTCCGGCTCCTGGATAGTTCTTTTGATCAAATACGTCCCATGAGGACGAGGATGAGAAGGATGACGACGATCAGGCCCAGCCCGCCCGACGGGCCATAACCCCAGCCGCGGCTGTATCCCCAGTTCGGCAGCGCGCCGATGAGGAGAAGAATAAGAATGATGAGAAGAATGGTGCCGAGCATCTGCGCTTCCTTTCACGTCCGCTTCGCAATCGAGCGATGGGCCGACAACGAGCCAGCATCCGATTTGTTCCCGAAAATGTGACAGCCGCGTCATTCGCCGCTGACGGAACCTTTTCGCGCACCGCTCCATTTTCCGACCACCTGATACCCGCGTTAACCGATGACCGGGGCCCGTGAACAAGGAGAAGTGAAATGGAACACATCGCCGCATTCATGCTTCTCATCGGCTGCAACGCCGGGACCGTTTCCTGCCAGGAGCTTCCAGCGCCGCAGGTAGCTTTCGAATCCATGGAGGAATGTGTCGGCGCGCTGCCGGTCGCTCTTGGCGGCGCCGGTGCGACGGGGCGGATCGTGCATGCCCGTTGCGCGGCCATCGATCCGGCCTGGGTGGAGGAGGACATCGAGATCACCTGGCGCATGAGCCGCGAAAAGGGCCTGGAAATCGATATCCGTGAAGCCGCACCTCCGGCAGATGGGATGCTCGTTGCCGAAAACGCACATCCGGCAGGACGTACCGCTCGTCTGCACTGAATCGGGAACCTTTCCGGTCCCATGGGATTTCTCTTATCGTCAACGCCATGCGTTCAACGAACAGAAAGGACAGCGACATGAATTGGGACATCATCGAAGGCAAGTGGAACGAATATAAGGGCAAGGCCCAGGCCCAGTGGGGCAAGCTCACCGATGACGATCTCGACGTGATCAACGGTCGCCGGGTGGAGCTCTCCGGCAAGATTCAGCAGCGTTACGGCCTCGCCAAGGAGGAGGCCGAACGGCAGATCGACGAATGGGAGCGCCGCCACTAGCAGGCCGCTGACCATATTGATCTCTGTTTATGC
>NZ_JBLZPH010000067.1:0-6024 GCF_049199205.1 Shinella sp. M31
GGTCGGCGCGGGCCAGTGGGAGGCCGCTCGCGCGCTCGGCCTGCATGACGGCCAGATCATCCGCCTCGTCGTGCTGCCGCAGGCGCTGCGCGTCATCACGCCGCTGACGACGTCGAGCTATCTCGATCTCACCAAGGACTCGAGCCTTGCCGTCGCCATCGGCTTTCCCGATCTCGTCAGTATCATCAACACCACCGCCAACACGACCGGCCAGTCGATGGAAGCCCTGATCATCCTGATCGGCGCCTTCCTCACCATCAACCTCGCGCTCTCCGCCCTCATGAATGCCTATAACAACCGCGTCGCGCTCCGAGGCTCGACCCGATGACGGCAGCCTCCCCCCGCCTCGTCCAGACCCTT
This sequence comes from Shinella sp. M31, assembly GCF_049199205.1. Taxonomy (NCBI): domain Bacteria; kingdom Pseudomonadati; phylum Pseudomonadota; class Alphaproteobacteria; order Hyphomicrobiales; family Rhizobiaceae; genus Shinella; species Shinella sp. M31. The sequence goes on from NZ_JBLZPH010000067.1 coordinate 361, forward strand.
CGAACCGGTCTCTTCGGCACGCGCGCCAATACGCTGATCACTCTTGCAACGTTGCTTCTGCTATCGCAGATCCTGCCGCCGCTGTTTCGCTGGGCGGTGCTCGACGCCACCTTCGTCGGCGACGCGGCGGCCTGCACCCGCGAAGGCGCCTGCTGGGCCTTCGTGACGGCGAAGCTGCGCTTCATCCTCTTCGCTTTCTACCCGACCGAGCTCATCTGGCGGCCGGCGCTGGTCATCCTGCTTCTCGCCGCCATCCTGACGGCAAGTGCGCTACCGCGCTTCTGGGGCCGCCCCCTGCTCGTCGCATGGCCACTGACAATCCTGGTCTGCTGGCTGCTGATGCAGGGCACGTTCACGTCGACGCCCGTCGCCTCGAACCAATGGGGCGGCCTGCCGGTGACACTCTTCGTCTGGGCCGTGTGTTTTGCCGCCGCGACGCCGATCGCGGTGCTGCTGGCGCTCGCCCGCCGCTCGACGCTCGGCGGCATCAGGACCTTTTCCGTGCTCTATATCGAGCTGATGCGCGGCACCCCAATGGTCGGTATTCTCTATGTCGCCATGCTGATCCTGCCGATGGCCCTGCCGGACGCGCTCTCCCTCGACAAGATGCTGCGCGCCATCGTGATGATCACGCTGTTCTGGGCGGCCTATATCGCGGAGGTCATCCGCGCCGGCCTGCAAGCCATTCCCACAGGCCAGCGCGAGGCGGCCACCGCACTCGGCCTCGGCTACTGGCGCACGCAGCGGCTCGTCATCCTGCCGCAGGCGTTCCGCATCGTCATTCCCGGCATGGTCAATCTCGCCATCGGCTTTCTGCTCGCGACATCGCTGCTCGCGGTCATCGGCATTTTCGATCTGCTCAACGCCGCCCGCGCCTCGGCTGCTGACCCGCAATGGCTCGGCTTCTTCAACGAAGCCTATCTGGTTGTGGCGATCATCTATTTCGTCATTTGCTTCGGCGCGTCGCGCTACAGCCGGTGGTTGGAGAGGCGCCTCGCATCCGGCGGAAAACACTCGTGATCAGGCGGCCCGAAAAACGCCACTGGCGATGAAAAATTCCAACAAACGCCGCGGGACAGAATATAATTTCTTACTGAAACTATAGAATTTATTATTCTACGCGTGACTGGACAGGCGATGCCCTGCCCTCCGATCGACAGACCGCACAGGCAGGATGGCCTTCATGACACAGACCGACAAGCCCCTCGATTTCCTCTGGTTCATTCCAAGCTCCGGCGACGGTTCCTATCTCGGTTCCGACGATCTCGCCCGTCCGGCCGATCCGGGCTATTTCCGCGAAATCGCCGTGGCCGTCGACCGTCTCGGCTATTCCGGCGTCCTGATCCCGGTCGGTGCTGCCTGCGAGGAATCCTTCGTGCTGGCCGCCGATCTCGCCGCGCGCACCGAGCGGCTGAAATTCCTCGTCGCCATCCGCCCCGGCACCGCAACACCCGCCTATTACGCCCGTCTCGCCTCAACGCTCGATCGCGTCTCGAACGGCCGCCTGCTGCTCAACATCGTCGTCGGCGGCAGCGCGCAGGAACTGGCTGGCGACGGCATCTTCCTGCCGCATGACGAGCGCTACGACCATGCTTCGGAATTCTTCCAGGTCTTCAACGAGCTGATCGAGACCGGCCATTCGACGCTCGACGGCAAATATATCAAGGCGATCGGTGCCAAGCTCGGCCTGCCGCCGGTGCAGCAGCCGCGCCCGCCGATCTATTTCGGCGGCTCTTCGGATGCGGCGATCGATTTTGCCGGCGGCCTCGTCGACAAATACCTGACCTGGGGCGAGCCGCCGGCACAGGTGGCCGAAAAGATCGCCCATGCCCGCAAGGCCGCCGCCGCCAAGGGCCGCGAAGCCTCCTTCGGCATCCGCCTGCATTTCATCGTGCGCGAGACGGACGACGAGGCCTGGGAGGCCGCCGACCGCCTGATCTCCAAGCTTTCCGACGAAGCCATCGCCTCCGCGCAGGACGTCCTGACGAAGAATTCCGATTCCGTCGGCCAGGCGCGCATGGTGGCTTTGCACAACGGCCGGCGCGACAAGCTGGAAGTGTCACCGAACCTCTGGGCCGGCATCGGCCTCGTGCGCTCGGGCGCGGGAACGGCCCTCGTCGGCTCGCCGCAGACCGTCGCCGCGCGCCTTCGCGAGTACCAGGCGCTCGGCATCGATACGGTCATCGCCTCGGGTTATCCGCATCTCGAGGAGGCCTATCGCGTCTCCGAACTGCTGTTCCCCGAGCTTGGCTTGCCCGGCCCGCGCAACCAGCTGCGCTCGTCCTTCGGCGACCACCAGGTCTTCGGCGGCGGCGGCCATGGCGGCAACGTCAAGCTGACCTCCGCATCCTAGGCCCCTTCGATCATGGCCGGCAGCCGCGAGAGCGGCGCCGGCCAAGCCGTATCTGCCGCTGAGAACGGACGCCGAAACAATTCAGATGATATAGTCCGGCTCGCTCAAGGTCTGGTCCATCGTAACGCCGGGCAAGGCCGAATGCGGCTTCCCCACCGGCCTGGCCGGAACGCCGACGACGGACGTATAAGGCGCGACGGGGAGGATGACGACGCTGCCCGCACCGATCTTGGCGCCGATGCCCACCTCAATATTCCCGAGGATCTTCGCGCCCGCCCCTATCAGCACGCCGCGCCGTACCTTCGGATGGCGGTCGCCGGTCTCCTTGCCCGTTCCGCCCAGCGTCACGTTCTGGAGAATGGAGACATCATCCTCCACGACGGCGGTTTCACCAATGACGAGGCCGCTGCCGTGATCGAGCATGATGCCGCGCCCCATCGAAGCGGCAGGGTGGATGTCGATTGCGAAGGTCTCCGAAATACGGCTCTGGATATGGCGGGCAAGGTGTCGCCGGCCCGTCGTCCAGAGCCAATGGCCCACCCGATAGGCCTGCAATGCAGAAAAACCCTTGAAGTAGAGAAACGGCGTCAGCACTTCGCTGTTGCTGGGATCGCGGTCCTTCACCGCCTGAAGGTCGGCCGCCGCCGCGCCAAGCAGGCCCGGCCTGTCCAGATAGGCGCTGTAGATCAGCGCCAGCAGCTCGTCGCGGTCGACATCGTGGTCGGCGAGCTTGATCGCGAGACGATGGGAGAGCGCATGGCCAAGACTTGCATGCATCAGCACGGACGACTTCATCGCCCGTGCCAGCGACTGGTCACGCTGCGCGGCCGCCGCCGCTTCCGTCGTCAGAGCCCCCCACAGCACGGTGACCGCACCGCGGGCGGCGTCCTCGACCGGGAGGAAAACCACATTGCTTTCGTGTCCGGGCACGGCACGTCCTCCTCGCGGAAATGGGATAAACGCCCCTTGTGGGGCGGGAACCCGTCTTCAGGCCTTGGCCGGCTTTTCGATGAGATGCAGCAAGTCCGGATGATGTTTTGCCGCGACATCCGGATGGGAACGCAGACGGCTCTTCAGATGATTGACGCCGACCTCGCGGAAGATCGGGTTGAGCGGATCGACCGTAACACCGCGTTCGCTGCGCTTGAGCTCTTCCGGCAAAGGGATGACCGGAATGGTCGCGTCGTAGCGTGCACCGAGGAAGAAGGCGACGGAGAAACGCTCCGTGCCGGCAGGCGGGGTCACGACATCGTGCACGTCGGCGCGCACGAAACCGTTGGTCGCCAGCTCAAGCAATTCGCCGCTGTTGATGATGAACGTACCGGGCACCGGCGGCGCCTCGATCCACACGCCCTCTTCGGTGCGGATGCGCAGGCCCGGCGTCGTATCCTGCAAGAGCACCGTGACAAAGCCGCCGTCCTTATGCGCACCCACACCCTGGTCACTGCCGGCAGCCTCCCGGCCGGGATAGCGGATGATCTTCAGCAACTGCGAGGGCGAGGGTTCGTAGATCTCGGCGAAGGCGTTTTCCGGCTGGCCGAGCGACAGAGCGATGGCCTTCAGCACATCGATGCCGATGCGCGTGACTTCGGCCTGATAGCGCAAAAGCAGCGGCTTCAGCTCCGGAAGCACCTCCGGCCACTGGTTCGGCCCATAGAGACGGTTCCACGGCGTTTCCGGCCCGGCTTCGACCGGCGCGCCCTCCGTGTTGATGTCGAGCTGCTCGCGCCAGTCCTGCTCGCCGCGGGTTCGTTCGTAGCCCGCCCGGTTGTAACCGCGGAAATGCGGCGACTTGACCATTTCGATCGAAAGCTTGTCCGCCTCCGGCAGGGCAAAGAACCGCTTCGAGGCGGCAATCACGTCGTCGATCAGGCTCTGCGGCACACCATGGCCGGTGAGATAGAAAAAGCCGTGATCGTGCAGCACCCGGGTCAACTCCCGGATGAAGCCCGCGCGCTCGTCCGCGCTGCCATAGAAGCGGGAGAAATCAATGGTCGGCAGATGGACCGGTTTCGTATGGATGGTCATGGATACTCCTCAGAAAAACGATGGGGCCGGTCGCGTGCGGGAAACGACACAGGCAGGTGAAAATTTCTGCCGGCGCGTCCGCGCCGCTGTATCAAAGGGTGAGCACACTCCTGCCGACGATCTTGAAACCGTGGAGTCGGCATTCCGTCACCCGGGCAAATGTGTCCAGCAACTGCCAGCCGTGTAGAAATTTCATCGTGTTCGCCGAATAATTTCGCGCGATCGACCCACCGAATGCGGAGGCGGGCGTGCCACCGAGAGGCGGCAAGACAAGGAGGGGAACAAGAGCCGCCGGGAAAATGAGACGCGAGATATTCATGGCACTCTCTGAAAACAAGTTAATCACATAATCCATGGATTTACATTGTTTTCGAGGTCTCCTGTTCCAACCCTTCCCTGCCCTTTTAGTTTTTTCTCCTATGCAAGCGGCGTTAAGGGCACGATACGGCGAAGAACGAACAGCCAGATAACGCCGCAGCGCGGGAAGATCCCGTTTCTACGGGCGATGCCGGTGATTTCGCGAGATAACTTTATTTCCTGGCTCGACACGGGTGCGCCGGAGAGCCGCCTCAAAGCAGGCGACTTCGTACGTACTTTGGAAAAGCGCCAAGGCCTCAAGATTGCCTGCGCGGAAGAAATTGCTACTGACCATCGCTCATACGGTAGACGAGCGCGACGAGTTTCTCCTGTGTCGTCTCCTCCGCCAGCGTATGCTGGTTGGACTTGAAACCGTATTCCTTCGATATACGGCTTTTGGCTCCGACTCAGGCGTGGTGCCGGATCATCGCCGACGACGGCCAGGCCGGGCTTGACGCAGATCTCTTTTCCAAAATCACGGTCGCGGCCTTACCGCCTCATCGTGAAGGCACAACCTGCTTCCATCGATCACGATGGCACTCATCGCTCAGCCCATGCGCTCGGAGGCGTAGGAGCCCGGCGAGGGCGGGAAGACGATGGTCTTGTTGCCGTTCATGAAGACCCGGTGATGGATATGGGCATGCACGGCGCGGGCGAGAACCTGGCTCTCCACGTCGCGGCCGATCGAGACATAATCCTCCGCCGACTGCGCATGCGTGATGCGCGCGACGTCCTGCTCGATGATCGGACCTTCGTCGAGATCCTCGGTGACGTAATGCGCCGTCGCGCCGATCAGCTTCACGCCGCGCTCGAAGGCCTGCTTGTAGGGGTTGGCGCCCTTGAACGACGGCAGGAACGAGTGGTGGATGTTGATGATGCGGCCCGACATCTTCTTGCAGACGGCATCCGACAGGACCTGCATGTAG
>NZ_JBLZPH010000068.1:0-11606 GCF_049199205.1 Shinella sp. M31
CGACGCATTTCAGAATTTAGAACTGACTTGCTGGCCGAACATCTCGGAGTATCTGCTGGCACAGTGGAGCAGGCGGTGGCACAGTCAGGATCTCTGATTGCGGCGATTGAAACTCTCCGTAAATCCCAGCCAGGACGCACTTTAGTCCCTTACACGACGCCAGAAGTGTCCGACCTCGAAAAGTGGCTCGCAGATAACGAAATCCTGGATCCTGAAGGCCCGGAAGAGGTCTTCGAGCCGATAGAACGCCGCGGCCTGTTCCGAGGGCGACTGCATTTGCCGCGTCGAAGGCGCAAGCATGAAGGCTAGCCGGCCAAAACCCTAGTATCCACGTTAGATGTGTCTGCTACGAACTCCTAAATGCGCTTCCGTGGTGGGACGACCTCGCCAAGAATGAATTCGAGCCAAGTGCGCGAGCGGCATTTTGAAACAATGTCGGCATACCCCCGCATCCAACCTGCCGGAAAGCAGTTAGAGGTGTTCGTCCATCGCATTTTAAAAGGCACCGGCCTGCGCCATCGGACCATCTCCTGTTCTCAATCATCGGCGAGCGAAACGGTGGCGATGCGGCTGCCGCGGAAAATCTCGTGGAGAGTGGCCGCAGGAGGCAAGAACCCCGATGCGTTCGCAACGAAATTCTTTCGAGAAACTGGCTGCGGGGCTGGCGGCCGGTAAGCTCGCGAAGCTTCCATCCTTGTGTCTGTCGCAAGCGCCTCGACGCGGTGACCGGTATCCGGCGCTTCCTGTCACTTCATCGTGTGAACCGGCGTCTTCATTACGTGGAGATGGGGCGCCGCTCTTGAAACTGGAAATCACCGAAAATAAATTTCCCATGGCGCTCGATTCTGAGCGCCACCCTTGTTGATCACCAACGTTTTCAGTGAGGTAGAGATGAACTCGAAAGTTTTCGATCGGCCGGTTTATATTCTGGAACGCAAAGAACTGGTCCGCGAAGTGACCTGTCTGGATGACGCCATCGATCTTCTGGAGGAATGGCCGCAACACGATCGCGACCTGGTTCATGATGCGACCTTGAAGATCTGCTACATGGCCTGGGATGGGCACAAGCCGTTGAAGGTTGCGCGCGACGCCATTCGGTCCTTCGCGAAGAGGAAGGGCATCCTGGTAAAGGCGCCCAGCGTTCAGCCATGGATGATCAAGCCGGGATCGGGCGGCGGCCGCATAATGGCCTGAGCGAGGCACATCGCAGAGGCCGCAATGGCTGCCTCTCTTGGTCGCCGCCTATGGGAATTCCGGTCTTTGGCAATGCCGGCTCAATTGTATCCGCGATCGAGTTGCTCCGGATATCGGACGTTAAAACCATACAGGGGGATGGCAGCGGAATGAACACAAGGGAAAGGATCGCGGCGGATCTTGGACGGCCGGGCGTCCAGTCCGGCGATCTCGTCATGGCTCACGCATCGCTGAGGCACGCATTCCGGGCGGATCAGCATCCTAACCGTTTAATCGCTATTATGGGTGAGATCACGAGATGATCCCGATTCATAGCCCGGCTCGACAGAGGGTTTCGTGGTTCGCTGCACCGGCCGTCGGGTACGAATATGAAGCTTTCGGGAGGGCGTCAAAGGTGAGATCATGCCATCCGAAAGCGCCTCGCGCGCCGCGCCTGTTAATGTAGTTGCAACAAAGTCGACCTCGTTCAGTACCGTTGGCTTGGCGGATTCGCGGTCAGACCAAATCACCACCCCCACCCGCATGGTGGGATGCATGCGCTTGAGGCGGCGCCCGAGGATGCCCGCGTGCTTCGTGGATTCCTCGTTGAGAAAGCAGATGACAATCGCGTCCGCTTCTTTCGGCACGAGATCCCTCTTGCGGCGGTTTGCGACATCGGAGTGCCTCGCGGTCGCCACTTCCGCTCCCTGGACCTGCAGAACCTGGGCCAGCATCGCGGCCGTGGCGTCATCCAGTGCCCCTCTACCGCCAATGCAAAAGACGGTTTTGCCCGTACCATCCGGAAGCTCCTCCTCCTGATTTTTTTCGTTAGCGCCGGCAACGGATGTTGGCCCCTCCCCATCGGTCTCCTCCTCTTCCTCCTCCTGAGCGATTTCCTCCAGGTTGGAGACCAATGCGGTAGCGGCCTCGTATACCTGCTCCATCTGCTCAGTCGTCAGCACGCCTCGACGTCGATCCTGCTCGGCGAGCAACAACGCCGGAATGGCAATCTTGCCATAATAATCCTCCAGGTAGTCCTGCTCGAGAATCTCCTCAGCCTGGTCGGTCGCTTCGGCAGGATCGCCAGCCAGAAGCCTCTGGTAGAGGCGCTCCTTGGGATCGAGCACGGGGTCGCTTCCAAACAGGACCTCCAGAAATTCGAACTGCGGCACGTAACGTCCCAGCACCGCCAGGCACACGGTCAAAGGGGTAGATAAGACGAGACCAACAGGCCCCCATAGCCATGCCCAGAAGATCGCGGCGACGATAATGGCAAGTGGGGAGAGACCCGTCCGGGAGCCATAGAGCCACGGTTCGACAATATTGTTGCTTGTCAATTCCAGAACGAGAAAGATTGCCCCAACCCAGAGAACAAGGCTCCAGCCTGGATCGACAGCGAAAGCAAGAAAGAGCGGCAGTATCGTTGCGATCGCAGGCCCAATGTAGGGAACGAACCGCAGCACGATTGCCAGCATTCCCCAAAGGGCCGCATTGGGAATGCCCACCGCCCAAAGAGCCAGTCCCAAGGGTATTCCGTAAGCGCAGTTAACAATCATCTGCATCAGGAGATAGAGCGCTACGCGACTGCCAGCCTCCTGAAGGGCTTCGGTGGTGCGGTGCAAATCTCCATAGCCGACGAGCCGGATGAAGCGGTCGCGCAGTTCCTCCCGTTCTAGAAGCATGAAGATGACGACGACAATTATAAGGCCCAACGACGCGATCGGACCGAGCAGCGGGCTGATAAGGCTCGTTAGGGTTTCGATAGGCCTGCTCGGGGCGAAGATTTCCACGAGCATCGGTTCTCTTGATCTTGGCGTCGCGCCGGAAACCGCCGGCTCCGCGTTGTTGAGTTCCCGACCAACGCTTTCGATCACCGAGGTCAGTCGACGAACGATCCCGCTATCGGTTCCGCTCTCGTGGAGAGCCCTGATTTTGGCGATGATGTTGCCTTGGTAGGCAGGTAGGTTTTGAGCGACCTCGGCGACCTGCCAAGCGACGACAAGGGCAAACGAAGCGAGAATGAGGAAAGCAATCACAACCGTGATGACGACGGCCAGGATGCGCGGGATCCCCAGTTTTCGGAGCCGCGACGAGATTGGCGCCAGCGCGAAAGTCAGCAGAACCGCAATCGCAAGAGGAAGAAGCACCTCCTTGGCAAAATAGAAAATGGCTATGACCGCAAGAACACTCGCGAAAGCCGGAAGGCGCGAGGGTAACGACGGCGACATAGAATAGAGGCGACGAGAGCCGTCGAAATCGTTCCGCAAATCCGCCTCCAGGTCTAAGCTCTCGACCGCGAAAGTACAGCCGGACACCCACTATGGTCGAGGTAGTGCGAAAGCAGAACTTGGCAAGCATGGCGCTTGCCCAGTTTACCCAGGAACTAGCTGCGTGTTGGTACAACGCGTGCCGCGCAACGCCTCACAATGCACGCCGCTAGGTGTCATCGCCTATGCCACAACGGCTCCGAAGACTGTGACCGGCACAACGTCAACAGGCGCGAGTTGCAGCGCTCGCGAACTCAACGGGCCGCGCGCGGGCTGCATCCGAACCGTTTTTTGAAACTGCGATTGAAATACGAGATGTCGCTGAAGCCAACTTCGAGAGCGATGTCACCGATGCGCTTGTCCTGGTACCGGGTGTCGGTCAGCATCGCCTTGGCGTCTTGCAGGCGCAACTCCAGGATCCGTTCCGAGAAACTGCCCCCTGCGGACGACAACAAGTCTTGTACATAGCGGGCGGATAGGCCCATCTGCAAGCCGACCGCGGACGCGGACAGCGCCGGATTGCGATAGTTGCGCCTAATCTGCTTCATCACCGCTTGCAAGCGCGCGGCGCGCAGGCCTCGTGCGCCCGCAAGCTCGGCGTCCTCGCCTTTCGCTCCGGTCGCCAGTCCCACCAGATCGACGATCGTGCCGCAGACATGATCGAGCACCGACCCCGTCGGCGGGCTTATGCCGTCCACCATTGTCAGGTAGTTGCGCAGCAATCGTAGCGCCTCGTTGTCCGCCCCGATCAGCAGGCCTTGCCTGTCCTCGATGCCGGCGAACCTGTCGTTTAGGATCTTTCTCGGCACGACGAGATTGGCCCAGATATTGTAGTCGCCTCCGGTGAACTGTTGAGGCTGGCACGCGTCAAGAAAGGCGCTGCCGGTGTTCATCACGACATTGCGTGTGCCATAGGTTCCGCCGATGACCGACTGCCCGAGATTCATCACCAGCAGATAGACGTCCGGTGTATTGATACGGACGCTATGCGGGGTACGGGTTACACGGTTCACCGTCCCCGACATCTTCGCCCAGGTCAGGTCACCGATCACCGCCGCCTGCAAGGTCGCCTCGAACGGCATGTCGGAGATGCCGACCTCGACGGGCGCCACCTCGGCATAATGAATGTCACGCCAGAGGTGCAACCGTTCCCGATCGCTCATATGCTCAGGCAAGTTTGCCGATGAGAATTCCTGTCTTGGCGGCACAGCCAGCCCTCCCAATGGCCTGACTTGCGTCTCACGGAGCCGCTGACACGAGCGGTCGTATGTGACAGGCTCGGACGCGGAGCCCTATCGGCTGGTCGCTGGGTTTTACCCAGCCTTCCTGACCAGTAATCATGCGCTCCAGTCCATGTCGTCACCGTAAAGTATGACGCGCCAGGAAATCGAGCACGATCGTCTTCCTTCTGCTTCCCGAAGACAGGGTGCCAAATGGTGCGCTATAGCCGTTCCAGGAACACTAGGTCGATTGTGTGGTTGATGACGGGATCAAGCGTGACGAGACTTAATGCTGAACAACTGTCATCCATTGTTGGCGACATCTATGATTGCGTTCTGGACCCCGATGGCTGGGTCAGCGTCTTGAATCGGATCACGCAGACGACCGCCTCGGCTTATACGACCATCGCGCTCGCCAGCGCACAAGATAGTCATGGCCGCTTCGCCGCGCATTCGACCTGGGATGCCGAACAAATGCGCGTGCTTCAGGTCGAATACGGCTTCCAAGACATTCCTGGCCTCATGCCCGCCGTCGTTGGCGACCTCGATACGCCGCTGACCACGCTGTCCTGCCTCAGCGAACCCGAGCTGCGCGCTACGCGCTTCTATCGCGAGTGGGCCGAACCACAGGGCCTGCGCGAAGGCTGCATGGTCAAATTCGTGGATACCGACGATCGGCTCGGGCTTCTCGGCACAACCATCTATGCCGACCGCGACGTGATTTCTAGCGAGGAGCAACGCTTCCTGGCCTTGCTCGCGCCACATCTGCGCCGCGCCGCGCTGATCGGCGACCTGCTCGACCAGGCGCGCGTCATGGCGCATTTCTATCGCGAGACGCTGGATGCACTCTCTACGTCGATCGTCTTCACCGACACCGAAGGCAGGCTTCTCTATGCCAATGCCAGCGCCGAGCGAATGCTGTCGGCCGAGGCACCAATCCTGTCGCGCAACGGCGTGCTGCAGCCGCGAAACCCCGCTATGGCCGGCGTGCTGCTGACCGCAATCGCTGCGGCGTCCAATGCCGATGTCACGCTCGGCGCACGCGGCATCGGTATGCCGATCTCGGCACCTGGAGAAACTCCGGCCGTCGCTTACGTCCTGCCGCTCACCGCCGGCACGGCGCGTGCCGTCTTCCGTCCCGCGCGGGCCGCCGTTTTTGTCTCGACGACGATCTCGACGACGCCGATTCCAGTGGCCGTGTTGATGACCCTTTTCGACCTCACTCCAGCAGAGGCGCGTGTTCTCCTCGCGGTCGGCAGAGGCGCCGGTGCGGCGTCGACGGCGCGGGCGTTGGGGATCGGCGAGAACACCTTGAAGACCCATCTCAATCGCATCTATGCCAAGACCGGGACGAGCCGGCAACCCGATCTCGTCAAGCTCATCGCCGACATCGGCGCTCCCCTGCCGTGACCGGCCTCGACACGCCTGCTCGTTTGCTGAAGGACGGCGCGGTCGAATAACCCGTCAGCACCCGGGAATTGGAGCCCCGGTCCCGGTCGCGGTCAGCGACTTGGCGGGAGCCTTTTGCGTTCGAATAACGCGCTGAAACCGCCATGCGGAAAAAAAATCGTCAGTGCGTGTCCCTGTCCAAGAAGCGCGGGCCGCTGTCCAAGATTTCCCGAATGCCCTGTGAGACAGCTGATGAAATTGATCGTCAATTGCTCAACCGCCGGGAGGCGAAAAACACCGACAGCACCAACCGTGAGCATGCCGGCTCGAACCGGCCGATTCACGGCCGGCTTGAAGCCCGCCTCGATCCGTCACGCCCCCTTTTCGTCCGAACCAACTTCAAGGAAACCATACAATGCCCGTATATATCACGACACCACAGACCAAGACCTATTACGTCGACGAATCGAACCAGGGATGGGTCCTCTCCGATACCGGATCGATCACCGTCGCCAACGGCCACGGCATCGTCAACAACGACGCATTCCATGACAGCTTCATCACGGTCGCTGGAAGCATCCTCGCCAATGGTATGTACAAAGACGGGATTCTCTCCAACGGCCCGAGCGCCGCCCTTCAGGTCGAGGCCGGGGGAAGCATCCATGCCTACAGCGGCATAGCCGTCTATGGCGACAAGACGACCGTGCAAAATTTCGGACACATCACAGCCGAACGCCTGGGAATCTACGTCGGTGCCGACGACACACAGGTTCTCAATACCGGTGCGATCACAGCGAATGTCGGCGTGTATTTCGAAAACGCCAACGGCTATTCGGCTTTCAGCAATGCGGGGACGATCACGGCCGACAGGGGTTTCGTCGCCCAAAACGGCTCCGCTTATATTAAGCTCGGGGCGACCAGCGTTATCGACGCGAAATCCATCGGCATCGAGCTTTCTGCAAATCCCGTGACCAACATGATCACCAATGACGGCCTTATCAAATCCGGTGATATCGCCATCCAGGGAAATTCGACCAGCGATCGCATCGAGAACACGGGAACGATCAAGGGCAAGATCGTTCTGGGTGATGGCAACGACGAGTTCGACAACCGGGGCGGCTCGATCGACCATGCGGTCGACGGCGGCGCCGGCGACGACTACTATATCTTTGGCGCCACCAAATTTGCGATCATCGACAGCAGCGGAAACGACATGATCGGCTCCGGCTTTTCCTACGCGCTTGCGGCCGACAACATGATCGAAAATCTCTGCCTCGTCGGAACGGCAAATATCAACGGTACCGGCAACGCGTTTGTGAACACCATCAGCGGGAACTCCGGCAACAACGTTCTCTATGGCGGCAACGACTCGGTTGTCGATACTTTGATCGGATACGAAGGAAATGACACCTATGTTCTCGGTTCCGGCCACGATCTCGTCAAAGAAGGGCTGTCCGTTGATCTCCCGGGAACGACCAAAAGCGGCGTCGATACCATCACGTCGACGATAAGCCGCTCGCTTGCAGATTATGCGTTCGTCGAGAATCTCAAACTGCTCGGCTCCTCCGATATCAATGGCACCGGGGGTAAATATGCAAATGTCATCGTCGGCAATTCCGGCAACAACATTCTGAATGGAGGCGTGGAGGACACCCAGGCGATCGATACGCTGAACGGTGGCGCCGGCAATGACACCTATGTCTTGGGTTCGGGAAGCGACAAGGTCATCGATGCCTCCGGGATCGACACGATAACCTCGGCCATTACCCGCTCCCTATCCGCCTACGCGACGATCGAAAACCTCAAGCTGCTGGGTGTGTCCAATATCAATGCGACCGGCAACACGCTCTCCAACACCCTTACCGGCAATTCCGGGGCCAACACCCTTTCCGGCGGCGCGGGCAACGACGTTCTGATCGGCAGCGCAGGCGCCGACAAGCTGGATGGCGGGACCAACGCCGACACGGCGTCCTACAAGGGTGCCTCTGCCGGCGTCGTCGCCAATCTCGCGAATGCTTCCGCCAATACCGGGGACGCCAAGGGAGACATCTATGTCTCGATCGAAAACCTCGTCGGTTCCAGCCACAATGACACGCTGACCGGAAACAGCGGCGCCAATGTGATGTTCGGAACGACGGGGGCTGACAAGCTGACGGGCGGTGCGGGCGCCGATATCTTCTTGTTCAAGGCCGCGGGCGACAGCACGCTGGCGGCGGCGGGCCAGGATACGGTCTTCGATTTCAGCCATGCGCAGGGCGACAGAATCGGCCTGTCGGGGATTGACGCCAACACGGCGCTGTCGGGTGATCAGGCTTTTGTCTTCAAGGGCACCGCTGCCTTTTCAGGCGGCAAGGGAGAGCTGCACTTCGACAAGCAGGCTTCCGACACCTATGTCTATGGCGATATCAATGGCGACAAGGTTGCCGATTTCGTCCTGCATTTCGACGATGCCATCGCCTTCCAGGCCAGCGATTTCATTCTCTGATCGTTGCGCAACGGCAAGCACGACCTTTGGTGAGGAGTATAGCGGTGTCTTGAATCTGTTCACAATTGATTGAGCGCCTAAGCCGTGCCGATTGCCGCTTGTGAGTTCGGGCCTAACTGCCCTCAAACTCTGCTTGCGGAAACAGGGGAACGTGGCGAAAGAGCGCACGGGTACGCGCCGCCTGGAAAGGCCCGAGCGGAGCGTTCGCCGCCGCGCATAGATAGAGCTTCTCCGAAAGGCGGCGGTTTGCGAGCCGCGCGAACAGAAAGCGGCCCTCGGCGACGCCCGCCGCCGCGTCCAGCCAGGTCAGGAAGCTGATGCCCTTGCCGGCGGCGACATATTCGGTGATGAGGGCGATGGAGTTGCTGCGCAGCGCGATATGCGGCTCGGCATGCACGCGGTAGACCTCCGCATCGAGCCGCGGCCAGACCGACAGGCTGGTATCGGGCAGGCAGAGCGGCCGACCGAGGCAGCTCTCGATGCGGAACGGCGGCTCGCCCGCGGGCGCAAGCCCCGCGGCATAGACCACGCCGAGATCGTAGCTCCGCTCGTCATAGACCCGAAGTTCCGGCAGGCGCGGCACGTTGAAGGCCAGCAGCGCGTCGATCTCGTTGCGGCAAAGGTGGCCGACCAGCGTGCCGGTGTCCCCGACCGAGACCTTCAGCGCGGAGGGCGCGGCCTCCCCCTCTAGCCCCGGCAGGATATAGGGCACCAGGCATTCCATGATACCGAGCCTCAGCGTGCCGCCACCGTTGCCGCCGGCCTGCTGCAGCGCGGCGCGCAGCGCGCTCTCGTCGTCCAGCCAGCGCTCGGCCTGCGCCAGCAGCACCTGCCCCTGCTCCGTCAGCTGCACGCCCTGCGGCTTGCGCACGAAGAGCGTCGTTCCGAAGGTCTGCTCGAGGATCTGCATCTGGCGGCTGAGGGCGGAGGCGGATAGATTTAGCTTTTCCGCCGCGCGGCGGATGGAGCGCTCGCGCGCCACTTCGACGAAGGTGAAGAATTCTCGCGAGAACGCAGACACCGGCCCCTCCCTGTGCAGTTTTTTCGAACACTATGCGCAATTCATTCTAATTGGCGCAAGCCCCCTTCTCGCGCACTCTGATTGCGGGAATTTCAAGCGTTCAGGAGGAGTGACGAATGCTCGACAAACAGAACAAGGGACAGACAACGGATATCGACCTGCGCAATCTGCGCGAGACGATGAAGATTGCGGAGGAAAGCCGGGCGGCGGGCAACCACCCGTTTGGTGCGCTGCTGGCGGGACCGGACGGGGCGGTGCTCCTGACCTCCGGCAACACGTTCAAGGACGACAAGGGCGTCGGCCACGCCGAGATGAATGTCGCGCGCGACGCGGCTAAGGCCTATTCGGCGGAATTCCTGGCCGAGTGCACGCTCGTTACCTCGGTCGAGCCGTGCTGCATGTGCTCGGGCGGCACCTACTGGGCGGGTATCGGCCGCCTCGTCTACGGCATGACGGAAAAGCGCCTTGCGGAACTGACCGGCGATAACCCGGAAAACCTGACCATGGACATGCCCTGCGAGCACATCTTCAACGCCGGGCAGCGCAAGGTGGAGGTCGTAGGCCCCGTCCCCGCCCTCGAAGGGGAGATTGCAAAGGCGCATGAAGGCTTCTGGTGAACATGCCGGAAGCCATCGCCCTTTCCTTCCTCTTCAGGAGTTCAGACCATGTCCCGACAAGCGGACCATGGCGCGGCTGCGGCCGGCGCCAACGAGAATGCACGGCATGTCCATCCCGTCGATGAGGTCCTGCCGCCCGCCCGCATGGGGGTGCTCGCGCTGCAGCATGTCCTCGTCATGTATACCGGCGCCATCGCCGTCCCCTTCATCATCGGCAGCGCCCTCAACCTAACCCAGGTGCAGATCGCCTACCTCATCCAGGCCGACCTCATCACCTGCGGCCTCGCCACGCTGATCCAAACCGTCGGGTTCTGGCGCTTCGGCGTGCGCATGCCGCTGATGCAGGGCATAACCTTTGCCGCTATCTCGCCGGTCATCGCCATCGGCAGCAATCCGGCGATCCTCGAAGCCGGGCCGAATGCCGGCCTGCAGGCGGTGTACGGCGCCGTCATCGCGGCGGGGCTCTTCGCCATCTTCATGGCGCCGCTCGGCCGCTACATCGTCAGGGCCTTCCCGCCGGTCGTCGTCGGCGCGGTGCTGACGATCATGGGGCTCAGCCTGCTGCCGGTCGCCATCCAGTATGCCGCGGGCGGCTTCGTACCCGATGCAGGCAAGCCGGCCTATATCGGGCTTGCCTTCCTCGTGCTCGCCGTCATCGTCCTCTTGAATGTGTTCGGCCGCGGCTTCGTGAAGAACATCTCGGTCTTCGTCGGCCTTGTCGTCGGCGTCGGCTTTGCCGCCGCCATGGGCATGCTCGATTTCAGCGCGGTCAAGGACGCGGCGCCGCTTGCGATCGTCACGCCGTTCCACTTCGGCCTGCCGACCTTCCATCTCGTGCCTGTCCTCACCATGTGCCTGGTGGTCGCCATCACCTGGGTGGAATCGGTCGGCGACACCGTTGTCGTCGGCGAGATGGTCGGCCGGCCCGCGACGGAACGCACCATCGCCGACCTGCTAAGGGCGGACGGCCTATCGACCATGCTTGGCGGCATGCTCAACTCGTTCCCCTACACCGCGTTTTCGGAAAACGTGGCGCTGGTGAACATCACCGGCGTGCGCAGCCGCTGGACTGTCGCGCTGGCAGGCGGCTTCCTCATCGTGCTCGGTCTTTCGCCGGTGCTGGCGACGGCCATCGCCTCGCTGCCCAAGCCCGTGGTCGGCGGCGCCGGGTTCGTCATGTTCGGCACGCTGGTCGTTGTCGGCATGAAGACACTGCAGAAGATCGACTTCGACACGACCTTCAACAACTTCATGGTCGTGGGCTTGAGCGTCGCCATGGCGATGATCACCATCGTCAAGCCGGACTTCTTCCAGTTCATGCCGGACTGGTCCCAGGTGGTGTTCCACTCCCCCGTCATCATGGGTGCGGTCACCGCAATCGCCATGAACGCCGCCCTCAACGGGCTCAGTGCTCACGGTCACGTTGCTATGGCC
>NZ_JBLZPH010000069.1:0-20333 GCF_049199205.1 Shinella sp. M31
CACGCCGGCTTCGGTCTTGAGCTTTTCGACCAGCTCGGCGACCGACTTGACCTTGACGCCCGCCTTGCGGCCCGACGGCTCCTCGGTCTTCAGCACCTTGAGGCGCGGGCTCGTATCGACGCCGAAATCGGCCAGCGACTTCTTGTCGAGCGGCTTCTTCTTCGCCTTCATGATGTTCGGCAGCGAGGCATAACGTGGCTCGTTGAGGCGAAGGTCCGTCGTCACGACCGCCGGAAGCTTCACCTCGATGGTCTGCAGGCCGCCATCGACTTCGCGTGTCACCTGGGCGGAACCGGAACCGATCTCGACCTTGGAGGCGAAGGTCGCCTGCGCCCAGCCGAGCAGCGCCGACAGCATCTGGCCGGTCTGGTTGGAATCGTCGTCGATCGCCTGCTTGCCGACGATAACAAGGCCCGGCTGTTCGGCGTCTGCCACACCCTTGAGGATCTTGGCCACCGCGAGCGGCTCGACGGCGTCGTCCGTCTCGACCAGCACGGCGCGGTCGGCACCCATGGCGAGCGCGGTGCGCAGCGTCTCTTCGGCCTTCGCAGGGCCGATCGACACCACGACCACTTCCTCGGCCTTGCCGGCTTCCTTCAGCCGCAGCGCCTCTTCCAACGAAATCTCGTCGAACGGGTTCATCGACATCTTGACGTTCGCAAGCTCGACGCCAGACCCATCCGACTTCACGCGGATCTTTACGTTGTAATCAACAACGCGCTTCACTGGGACCAAGATCTTCATCGGCAGCTCCAATTCGTCAGCAAAGGGTCCGGAAACGCTCGACCATCACATCGAGCACGTCGCCGGGATCACGCTTCCACCAGGTGTTCGCGGAGAAAATCTCGACCTCGCAGGGCCCGGCATAACCCGCCCCTTCCACGCTCGCGCGGATCGCTTTGAGATCGGCAACTCCGTCGCCCATCATGCCGCGATCCAGCAGCACGTCGCGCGTATCTGCAAGCCAATCGCAGAGGTGATAGCCGAAAATCCTGCCCTTGCCGGCGCGCTGCAACTGGGCGTCCAAATCGCTGTCCCACCAGACATGATAGACATCGACGGCAAGGCCGAGGTTCGGCATGTCGACCATTTTGCAGATATCGACGGCGTCCCGCACCGTGGTGAGACAAGAGCGATTGCCGGCATAGACGGGGTTGAGGGGCTCGAGCGCCAGTTTGACGCGGCGTTCAGCTGCATAGGGAACAAGGTCTGCGACACGGTCGGCCACGATCCTAAGGCTCTCAAGCGTCCCCTTCGTGCCGGGATGCACGCCGCCCACGACGATCGTCAGAACGGCGGCGCCAAGACCGGCAGCCATGTCGATGGATGCCTTCGCTTCGTCGAGAACCGCAGCCCGGTCGAGGGCATCCGCGCCAACCAGAAAAGGCGTTCGGCAAAGCCCGGCGACGGCAAGGCCGGCCGCGCGGGCACGGTCGCCAATCCCCACCGCCCGAAGACCGATCTCCCGGCGCCAGAAGACGATCGAGCCGAAGCCACGTGCCGCGCAGGCATCGATGACACGCTCCGGCTCCCAACCAGCGCCACGGCCCTCGATATTATGGCCGAGGCTGGCGGTATTGAGCGCCAGCGCCGAATGGTCCCTGGAAAAATCGCGCATCGTCATGCGCCATAGACGGCGAGCAGCGTCTTCATGCGCGTGACGGCAAGTTCGGGGTCGCGCAAC
The DNA here is from genome assembly GCF_049199205.1 of Shinella sp. M31. NCBI lineage: Bacteria > Pseudomonadati > Pseudomonadota > Alphaproteobacteria > Hyphomicrobiales > Rhizobiaceae > Shinella > Shinella sp. M31. Next base: position 1,685 of record NZ_JBLZPH010000069.1, read on the forward strand.
AGCCCGCATTGATCGGCAAGGCGGAAGACTTCGACAAAGTAGGGCAACGGCCGCATGGCCTGCGCGCCGTTCAGCATGACGAAATGATCCTGGAAGCCATTCAGCCAGGCAAGGAAGACGACGCCTGTCTTGTAATACTGCGTGGGCGCGCGGAAGATCAGACGGGCAAGTGGCACGGTCGGATCGAGCGTTGCGCGGAAAGCTGCCTTGTCCCCGTCACCCAGCCGCTCGACCGCATAGGCTGCGGCAGGGGCGAGCGGATCGAAGATACCGAGCAAAGCATGCGAAAATCCCGCGTCATCGCCTTCGATGAGTTCGGGATAATTGAAGTCGTCGCCGGTATACATTTTCACGCCGGCCGGAAGGCGGCGACGCATGACGACCTCCTTCTCCTTGTCGAGCAGGGAAATCTTGATGCCATCGACCTTGGCCGCGTTCGCGTCGATGACGGCAAGCGCCGTCTCCATCGCCGGCTCAAAAGCCGCGTCGCCCCAGTAGTTGGCGAGCTGCGGGTCGAACATGTCGCCAAGCCAGTGTAGGATCACCGGCTCGTCGCAGGCGGCGAGCATATCGGAATAAACCTTGAGATAGTCTTCCGGTCCCTTCGCAACACGCACCAGCGCGCGCGAGGCCATAAGAATGAGGCGGCCACCGAGCTTCTGGATGGCCTCAGTCTGTTCCAGGTAGGCGCGGCGCACATCATCCAGGCTTTTCACCGCCGTGGGGTCGAGGTGATCCGTGCCGCAGCCATTGGCGACGAGGGCATCCGGAAGCTCCTCGCGCGTGCGGCGGATCAACTCCAGCGCACCGGGCCAGTCGAGTCCCATGCCGCGCTGAGCGGTATCCATCGCTTCGGCAATGCCAAGGCCAAGACCGGCGAGGTAGCGACGAAACTCCATCGTCTTCGTCCAGTCCACGGTCGCCCGACCGGACGGGTCGTTTGCGGTAAAGGGATCGGCGACGACATGGGCGGCGGAGTAAACGACGCGCGCCGGGTCTTTGCCAAGCGTCGCGGCCGCAATCGGCGCTCCAATTAGGGCATAGTCGGTGCGACGGCCGGTGGTATCGGGAAGGACGATTTTCATGGTGAGGACCTCAGAAGCGCGGAACGAGCATGCCGGCATCGGCCGGGATCGACAGGCCGGTCGTGTAGGGAAGTCGCCCGGTTGCAAGCGATGCGATCAGCGTGCCGACTTCGGCGGGTTCCCCGACGCGCGGGAAGAGCGTGAGCCCCTGGGCGGCCCGCTCTCGGTAGGCCTCGATGACGGGAGCCGTCATCTCGGTGGCGATCAGGCCGGGCTGGACATCATAAACGGCTATGTTTTCCCGGCCGAGCCGGACCGCAAGCGTCTTTGACACCATCGAGGCGGCAGCCTTCGAGGCGCAATATTCCGAGCGCTGTTCCGCCACCGCAACGGCGTTCGACGAGGTGACATTGACGATCGAATGGAAGTGGGGAGAGCGAGGGCGGGCAAGCGCGCGACGCGCGAAGGCCTGGCTCAGGAAAAACAGGGCTTTCGTGTTGACGGAAAAGCAGCGGTCCCAACTCTCCTCCGAGACCTCCAGCATGTCACCACGGCTGAGCACGCCGACACCGGCATTGTTGACCAGCGTGGTGAGCGGTCCGAGTTTCCGCTCGACGGCTTCGAGGGCAGCATTATGGCCGCCGATCGCGGCAACGTCGAATGCGGCAGCGGCGACCGGTACGCCGTGGACGGCGATGCGCGCGACGGCGGCGGCGAGCTCGGTATCTTCGGCCGGTCCATTGACGGCAATCGCAAAGCCTTCGCGCGCCAGAGCCTCGGCAACGGCAAGACCGATGCCGCGGGAGGAGCCCGTCACCAACGCCACCGGCCGAGCATCAGCAGCGCTCATGCCCTCGCCCCTTTCTTCAGGAGTTCCCGCGCGATGATCATGCGCTGAATCTGGTTCGTGCCTTCATAGATCTGCGTGATCTTCGCATCGCGGTAGAGGCGCTCCACCTCGAAACCGCGGATGTATCCCGAGCCGCCGAAGACCTGCACGGCATCGGCGGTGCGCTGCACGGCCATGTCGCCCGCAAAGCATTTTGCGATGGAGCAGGCTTTCGTTGCGTCCGCGCCAGTGTCGATCTTCGATGCCGCGGAATGAACGAGCAGGCGCGCGGCTTCGATATCCTTCGCCATGTCGGCGAGCAGCCACTGCACACCCTGGAAATCGGAGATCGCTTTGCCGAATTGCTTGCGCGTGCCGGCATAGTCGAGCGCGGCCTCGAGACCGGCCTGCGCGATGCCGACGGCGAGCGAGGCGATGCCGACACGCCCTTTGTCGAGCACGGACATCATCATGTGAAAGCCACGGCCTTCCGTGCCGAGCAAGGCATCGACCGGCAGGCGCACATCCGAGAAATTCAGCGCGCCGACCTGGCTGGCACGCTGGCCCATCTTGTGTTCCTTCGGCCCCTTTTCGACACCATCGGCATGCAGGTCGACGATGAAGATCGACATGCCGCGGTTGCCGGCATCCTTATCGGTTCGGGCCAGAACGAAACCATAATCGGCCACCGGAGCATTGTGGATCCAGATCTTGCCGCCGTTCAGCCGCCAGCCGTTTCCGTCACGCTCCGCGGTGGTACGAATGCCGGAAACATCGGTGCCCGCTTCCGGCTCGGTAATGCAATAGGCGACCTTGGCCCGCATGCCGAGAATTTCCGGCAGCAGCGCCTGCTGGCTTTCCGTGCCGTGACGCACCAGAAGCGTCGAGATGAGTTCGACGAGGCCGCACTGGTCGGCGACCGATGCATAGCCCCGGCTCAGCTCTTCCATGACGAGCGCATAGGTGAGCGTATCGAAGCCCGGGCCGCCGAGAGCTTCCGGCACGCCGATACCGAATAGCCCAAGCTTGGCCATCTCTTCGTACAGGTCTGCGGGAAAGCGCTCCTCCCGGTCGAGTTCCTCGGCCAGGGGGCGGATCGTTTCGTCTGCAAAGGCGCGCGCCATCTCGCGCACCTGCTCCTGCGTTTCGGTGAGATACATCTGCCTCGTCTCGCAACTAGTAACTATCTGGTTACATACATTCCTCTACCGATAAACGTCAAGACGGAAAAATGCACAAGGCCCGAATGTAGCTGCTTGCACAGCCGCTTGGCCGCGTGCATATTATTCACTATTCAGTTACTTGAGGAGGGAAACATGCACCCGGGAGAAAAGCGAAAATTTGGCCGAACGGACCTCGACGTCACCGCCTTCGGCTTCGGCACCGCGCCGCTCGGCAACATTTTCCGCGAGATCGATGAGACAACGTCGCAGGAAATGTTCGTGCGTGCCTGGGAGGCCGGCGTGCGGTTCTTCGATACGGCTCCGATGTATGGCCATGGCCTTGCGGAACTGCGGACGGGCCATTCGCTGCGTTGGAAGACCCGCGACGATTTCGTGCTCGCCTCCAAGGTCGGGCGCATCCTGCGGTCGGCCCGGCGCGACACGATCGATTTCGCGCCCTGGACGAATGCCGCGCCCTTCACCATGCATTTCGACTACAGCTACGACGGCACGATGCGCGCCTTCGAAGACAGCCTGCAGCGACTGGGGCTGGAACGGATGGACATGTGCTTCATCCACGATATCGACGTTTTCACGCGGGGGAGCGAGCAGCCCGAAGTATTCGAGCAGGCGATGGACGGCGCCTGGCGGGCACTGGAGCGGCTGCGTTCGGAAAAGGTCGTGAAAGCGATCGGGGTCGGCGTGAACGAATGGCAGGTCTGCCACGAAGCGCTTCTGCGCCACGATTTCGACTGTTTCCTGCTGGCCGGCCGCTATACCCTGCTCGAACAGGAGGCGCTGGATGCGTTCCTGCCACTATGCGTAGCGCGCGGTGCAGCGGTCGTCGTCGGCGGCGGCTTCAACTCAGGTATCCTTGCCACCGGTGCGAAGGACGGCGCGAAGTACAACTATGCACCCGCACCCCGCGAGATCATGGAAAAGGTTGCGAAGATCGAGGCCGTGTGCGCGGAACATGGCGTCCCGCTGGCCGCCGCAGCCCTGCAATTCGTCGTCGCCCATCCCGCCGTTCCGTCTTTCATGGCGGGCACGCGTACGCTCGAACAGTTGGACCGGAATCTCGCCTGGTTCGCCCACGCGATCCCGGCCGACTTCTGGGCGGACCTGAAGAAAAAAGGCCTCCTGCGCGAGGATGCACCTGTTCCGACGTAAAGACATCAGCCCGCGTTGCGAAGGCATCGCGGGCTTCTAGCGGATCAGGATTGCCCTGAAGTCATTGGCGCCATCCGCAAACGCGCCCGGCATTGCCCTCAGAACCGTCGATGCGATCCTTATCGGCGGTAAGCGCCTCGCAGGCGACGTCCTCGCCTGCGAGCCGAACGACAGCAAAATTCGGTATTGCGCCCACCTTTGCCGCGCCTCTGATGGTTACCGTCGTTTCGCCGCCTTCTCTCCTTCGTTCCCATCGAGCCAGGTCCCTATTATCCGCTGCGGTAGCGTGATGCCGTATGTCTTGACTGCATCGGGCACGGGATGCGCCGCCTCGCAGAGGTTACTCGCCGAAACGGGCCGGGCGTTTCTGCCGGTAGGCTGCAAGTCCTTCCGTCAGATCATCGGATGCCGCCGCCACGGCGCCGGCAAGGGCCTCCACGACGCGTTCGCTTTCCTCGCCTTCGGCAGCGTTGATCAGCATCTTCGTCAGTTCGGTCGCGCGCGGGGAGCGTTTCAACACGCGCGCCGCGGCAGCTTCGGCGGCAGCAGTCCCCTCGCCCGTCGCGACGACCTTATCGACAAGGCCGGCGGCAAGCGCTTCCTGCGCGGTGTAAATCTCGCCGAAAAGCGCCATACGGCGAACAAGTTGCGTTCCGAAGCGGCGCGATGCGCGCTGCGTGCCCGACCAGCCGGGGATGATGCCGAGGCCGGTCTCGGGCTGGCCGATCTTCACATGCGCCTCGGCGATGCGCAGGTCGGCACAGGCGGCAAGTTCCAGTCCACCACCGAGCGCGTGGCCGTTCAGCACAGCGATCAACGGCACGGTAAGGCGTGCCAATGCGTCAAAAGCACCATGCCCGTCACGTAACCAGCGGCGCGAAAACGTTTCCGCGTCAAGGTTGCTCCACGCCTCGATATCACCACCCGCACAGAAGGACTTGCCGCCCTCGCCAGCAAAAATCGCAACGCGGGCATCCGAACGCTCAATGATCCGGCAAGCCTCCAGCAGCGCGTCGATCATATCCTCATCGATCGCATTTAGCTTTTCCGGGCGGCGCAGCGTGATCCGTGCGACATGATCTTCGATGGAGAGAGCGACACGCGGATCGCTCACAGCGCCAGCCCCATGGTACCGGCGCGAAACAGCGCATCGTCCATCACCTTGAGCGTCTTCGAAACTCGCAACGGCGTCGCGGCCTGATGGAGAACATCGCGCTGAAGATCAAGACCCGGAGCGATTTCTGTGACGATCAGCCCGTTGGCATCGAGCTCGATGACGCAACGTTCGGTGACATAGGTGATCTCCTGCCCCTCCGTGCGTGCGCGCTTACCGGAAAAGCTGACCTGGTCGACCTTCGGCACAAATTTTGCGATGCGACCCTCCTTGTCGATGACCAGGCGGCCATCCTCGACATGCATCTTCGCGCCGGCATTGAAATTTCCCGAGAAGACGATCTTCTTCGCGCGTGAGGTGATGTCCACGAAGCCGCCGGCGCCCGCCGTGCGGTGCGGCGTTGCCGCAAGGCGGCTGACATTGACCGAGCCTTCGGCGTCAATCTCCAGGAAAGACAGGAGCGAGCAATCAAAGCCGCCCGCCTGGAAATAGCAGAACTGGTGCGGCGAGGCGACGAAAGCCTCGGCATTGGAGGCGCAGCCAAACTTGAAATCGAGAAGCGGCACGCCACCCACCGCGCCCTGTTCGATCACCCAGGTGACCTTGCCGTGCAGGCCCTCCTCGATGAGAATGCGTGGCACATTGGCGGAAATGCCGAAGCCGATATTGACCGCCCAGCCGTCCTTCAGTTCTTGCGCCACACGGCGAGCGATGACCTTGCCGACATCGAGCTCCGGTAGCCGGAAGGTTTCGAGCGGGCGGAAGAGTTCACCCGAGATCGCCGGATCATAGGGCGTCGCCGTCGTCTGCAACTGGTCGGGCGCCTCGACGATGACGTCGACGAGAATGCCGGGGACGCGCACATCATGGGGACGCAATGTTCCGCTTGCCGCGACGCGCTTGACCTGGGCGATGACGAGACCGCCGGAATTGCGCGCCGCGAGCGCCATTTCCATCGCGCCGAGGGTTGCGCCCTCTTGTTCGAAGGTGAGATTGCCCTTCTCGTCTGCGGTCGTCGCGCGGATGATCGCGACATCGGGGCGGATCGCCGGGAAATGCAGCCAGTCCTCCCCTTCGAAGGCAACGCGCTTGACGAGCGGCGCGGCGCGTGCGCTAGCATTCATCGCGCAGCCGTCATGGTCGGGATCGACGAACGTGTCCATGCCGACCTTCGTCAGCACGCCGGGGCGCTTGGCCGCCCCCTCGCGCAGCATGTCGAAGACGATGCCGGACGGTACGTTCCAGGCGGCCAACTCCTCCTTGAGGATCATCTGCCAGATGAGCGGCGGCTCGGCATTGCTCGGACCGGAAGGATAGGAGCCCCCGATGATCTTCACCAGCATGCCGGGCTTGGCGATGTGATCCACACCGCGCGTGCCGAAGAAGTCGCCGGCAGCAATCGGATGGATGGAGGTAAGACCACGCGGATGGCCCTCGCTATCGAAGCGCTCACCCAATGCCTTCAGCACGGCGTCGGGGCAGCAAAGGCCGGAAGAAGAGTTCACAGCAACGACCGCCTCATCCTTGATAAGCCGGACAGCCTCCTGCGCAGTCTTCACCTTCTTCATCGCTGAATTCTCCGTTCCCAATTGCATTAAGTAACTAACTAGTTATAGATTAATTGCTGCCAGGGCAATCTGGCAAGTGAGATTTTCGTGTTGGTTGAGACGCGATGAGGCTAGATCGCCCCGCAAAGGAGGAGGCATGAACATCTATTTTCAGAAGCAATTTCAGCGCGGTTTCGGCACCTATCCATTGAAAGGCGACGAACTCGGGAAGGCTATCGGCGCTGCGATCGATGCCGGCTACCGGGCCTTCGATACCGCACAGATGTATGGCAACGAGGCCGACACGGGCACGGCGCTCGCAGCCTGCGGTGTTGCACGAGAAGAACTGTGCATCACGACGAAGGTGCATCCAGACAACTATTCGGAAGAGAAATTCCTGCCGTCGGTCGAGGCCAGTCTGAAGGCGCTGCAGATCAATCGCCTCGACGCCCTTTTGCTGCATTGGCCGCCCGTCGGAGGACACGTGGCGCCATCCCTGCGCCTGCTGCAAACAGCCCGGGATCGCGGCCTCGCGAACACGATCGGCGTGTCGAACTATACGGCGCGCATGATGTATGTGGCGCGCAATGTGATCGATGGGCCGCTCGTCACCAACCAAGTAGAGTTCCACCCTCTGGTCGACCAGCGGAAACTGCTTGCTGCCGCATCGGAGACCGGCATTCCGCTCTCGTCCTATGCCTCGATTGCCCGCGGCGAAGTGTTCAAGCACGGCCTCTTCGCTGAGATCGGCAAAGCCTATGGTAAGTCGGCCGCGCAGATCGTCCTGCGCTGGATTCTGCAGAAGGGCGTGCCGCTGAACACGATGTCGACGAAACCGGAAAATATCAGAGCGAACTTCGACGTTATGGATTTCACGCTGTCGTCCATCGACATGGATCGCATCGATGCCCTGAACGCCACCGGCTACCGCATCATCAAGCCGGGTCAGTTGCCCTGGGCTCCCGAATGGGACTAATGCAAAAGGGCGGCCGCAAGGCCGCCCTTCTTATTTTTGGTTGTCGATCAATCAGGCATTGCCGCGGATCATGTCCGATGCCTTTTCCCCGATCATGATCGTCGCCGCATTGGTGTTGGAGCCGACAAGGCTCGGCATGGTGGAGCTGTCGCAGATGCGGATGCCGTCGAGGCCGTGCACACGCAGTTGCGGATCGACCACCGACATCTCGTCGCGTCCCATCTTGCAGGTGCAGGTCGGGTGATAGGAGGTGCGGCCGTACTGGCGCGCATAAGCCACGTAGTCCGCTTCCGTCCGCACGTTGCGATCGGGGAAATGCAGCGTCTTGATATATTTCTGCAGTGACCGCTGCGCAAAAATCTCCTGGCTGATCTTCACGCCCTCGACCGAGATTTTCACGTCGTCTGGATCGGCAAGGAAATTCGGATCGACGACCGGCAGAGCGCGCGGATCGGCCGAACGCAGGCTCACGGTGCCGCGCGATTTCGGCCGTAGCGTGTAGGAATTCAGCGTGATACCGGAAGCGCCCTTCGGCACGCCGGGAACGCCGGCCTCAGCGCCTGCGCCTGCCAGGAAATGGAACTGCAGATCCGGCGTCTGGTTTGCCTTGTCGCCATACCAGAACGCACCGCCCTCTACGACGTTCGACGTGATGGGACCGGAGTTGAAAAGGGCGTACTGAATGCCCGCCCAGATCGACCAATGCAGCTTGTTATACTTGTCCAGGCTGTCGTGGCTCTTCAGCTCGGCGACGATATCGACGCCAAAGTGGTCCTGCAGGTTCTGCCCGACCCCCGCCATGTCCTGCACGACTTCGATGCCCTGGCTGCGCAGGTGCTCTGCCGGCCCGACGCCCGAGAGCATCATCAGCTTCGGCGTACCAATGGCGCCGGAGGTGAGAAGCACTTCGCTCTCTGCTCGCGCAACCGTGCAGCTGCCGCCGGCTTCATATTCGACACCCACGGCACGGCGCCCCTCGAAAACGACACGCAGGACAAGCGCACCGGTGACGATCGTCAGGTTTGGGCGCTCCAAGGCCGGCCGCAGGTAGCCGACGGCCGTCGAGCAGCGCCGGTTGTTGCGCGTGGTCGTCTGATAGACGCCAGTCCCTTCCTGCACCGGGCCGTTGAAGTCCGGATTGTATGGAATCCCGGCCTCCTGGCAGCTCTGCACGAAAGCGCGCGTCATGCGCTGCGGTTCTGGAATATTCGAGACGCCGAGCGGGCCATCCGTGCCATGCCAGGCGCCGGAGAGGATCGAATTGCCTTCCGAGCGCAGGAAATACTTCTGGATGTCCTTGAAGCCCCAGCCTTCCGCGCCTTCCTCCACCCAGCGGTCATAATCAGCGGGAACGCCGCGGGTAAAAACCTCGGCATTGATCGAGGAGCCGCCACCCAGGACCTTCGCCTGCGCGTACAGAATCTCACGGTTGTTCGCATACTTCTGCGGCGCGGTCTTCAAGCCCCAGGTGAGAGGACCCGTCGTCATTTTGGCAAAGCCGACGGGCATGTGGATGAGCGGATTGGTGTCACGCCCGCCTGCCTCGATAAGGCAGACCCGGGCGGATGGATTTTCCGAAAGCCGCGCTGCCAGCACGCAGCCCGCGCTGCCGCCGCCGACGATCACATAATCATACCCCGTGGCCATCATGCGATCCAATGCGTGCGCTTGCCGATCTCGACGTGAACGGACTTCACCTGGGTATACTCCTCCACTCCATAGATGCCGGCTTCGCGGCCCCAGCCGGACTGCTTGAAGCCGCCGAGTGGCATTTCGGGGCCACCGGCCATGATCGTATTGACCCAGAAGCGCCCGGCACGCACCCGACGGCTTACCGTCAGCGCCTTGTCGATATTCTTTGTCCAGACGCTCGCGGCAAGCCCATAAACGGTATCGTTGGCAAGCTGTATGGCTTCTTCCACCGTATCGAAATGCATGGAGCACAGAACGGGACCGAAAATCTCGTCGCGGGCGATCGCCATGTCGCGGGAGACGCCGGAGAAGAGTGTCGGCGCGATATACTGGCCGCGGCCGAGATCGATCGCCTCGCCGCCGGTCAGCAGCGTGGCGCCTGCAGCCTTGCCTTTTTCGATATAGTCGAGGATCGTCGCATTCTGCGCTTCGGTGGTGATGGCGCCGACTTGCGTGCGCTCATCAAGAGGATCGCCGACGCGGATCTTCTTCATCTTCTCGACAAGCAGCTTTTCAAACTCTGCCGCCACGGAGCGCTCGACGATCAGACGCGAAGACGAGACGCAGCATTGCCCTGTGTTGAAGCTGATGCCGAACGCAGCGCCATCGGCGGCGTCTTCGAGGTCGGAGTCGGCGAAGACGATGATCGGGTTCTTGCCGCCAAGCTCCAGGCCGAGCTTCTTGAAGTTGCTATCAGCGGCTGCGTGAACGCAGGAGCGGCCGACGGCGGTGGAGCCGGTGAAGGAAAGCATGTCGACGTCTGGATGTTCGGACAGCGCCTGGCCGATCGTGCGGCCGGACCCGGTGATAACGTTGTAGACGCCAGCCGGCAGGCCCGCCTCGGCCAGCACTTCGGCAAGCAGCAATGTCGTCGCGGCGGTGACGTCCGACGGTTTTACGACCATCGTGCAGCCCGACGCCAGAATGAAGGGTACGCGCTCACAGAGGATGAGGAACGGGAAATTCCACGGTGTAATAAGGCCGACGACGCCGATCGGCTCGCGCAGCACCATGCCGAAGAGATCGTCACCAAGCGAATTGAAACTGTCGCCATGCAGCATGCGGGCGGCACCGGCACCCACTTCGAAACAGGCGATGCAATGGTCGATCTCGCCGCGCGCCTGGGAAATCGGCTTGCCGTTTTCCAAGGCTTCCCAGTAGGCGATCTCGTCGCGACGGCGGCGCAGGATTTCAGCGACGCGCAGCAGGACGCTGCCACGTGCCGCCCCCGAGAGGCCAGCCCAGCGACGATCTTCGAAAGCCCTGCGCGCGGCGGCAACAGCGGCATTCAGGTCATCGACCGTGCAGCGCACCGTGCGCGTGACCGGCGTGCCGTGGCCCGGCGAAGCGCGCTCGAAATGCTCCGTGCCATCCTTCCATTGCCCGTCGATAAAAAAGCCGAAGGTGCGCGCCGCTGTCGGGGCAGAAAGAAACTGGTTTTTCTGGTCCATGATATACCTCCACTTCGATAGGTCTTACGCCGCAATGGCGATCTGTGTCTTCAGGTCCTGCGGTCGGTCGCCGAGGCTTTCGAACGCCTCCTGGATCGCATCCAGCGGATAGCTCGCCTTGGTAAAATCATTGGTGCGGAACCGGTTGTGCGACAGAAGGGTCAGCGCATCGTGCATATCCGGCCCCATGCCGGCCACGGACCCCTTGAGGCTGCCTTCCTCCAGAACCGTGCGAAGAATATCGATGGCGACGGTTTCGCCCGGCGGCGTGATGCCAAAGAAGGCGACATGCCCGCCGCGGCGCGCCAGATCGAAAGCCTGTTCATAGAGCTTTTGATTGCCGACGCTTTCGATGACGATGTCTGCGCCGCGTCCGCCGGTCATCCGAAGCACGGTCGCTTTCAGCTCTGCCGGATCGGAGACGGCGGCATCCGCGCCGGCTTCGAGCGCCATGCGGCATCGATCGGCCGAAAGATCCACAACGATGATGGGGGCGGCGCCGACGAGGCGCATCATCTGTACATGCAGGTTGCCGATCGGCCCGGCACCGAAGATGACGACGGACTGGCCGAAGGCCGCCCGCGCCTTGCGCGCGGCCCGAACGACGCAGGCGACAGGCTCCGTGAGCGCCAGAACCTCGTCAGAAATAGCGGCATCGACCGGAATTGCGAGACGCGCGGGCACGGCGACGAACTCGGCGAAGGCACCATCTCGGCCAATACCGACCTGCGTGACTTCGGCGCAGTTCAGCACCTCGTTGCGACGGCACCAGAAACAGGCTCCGCAACCGATATTGATATCGACGACGACCCGTGTGCCGACCGCCAGATGCCGGACATTGCCGCCTCGCCCGGCGATCGTTCCGCAGAACTCGTGACCCGGGATCAGCGGCAGTTTGTCAGCGGCGTAGTGACCGTTGAAGATATGAATGTCGGTGCCGCATATGCCCGTGCGCGCCACCCGCACGAGAATATCTTCCGGCCCTATGACCGGCACCGGCACGTCGCGGAGTTCAAAACGCTTCGGTGCAGTCAGGACGGCGGCGCGCATGGTGCTCATCGCGATCCCTCACTTGACCGTGCGCAGCTTGGCGCGGTCGATGGTCAAGGCAATGGCAACGATCAGCACGACGCCGAACACCATCTGCTGGCGCGTCGCATCGATCTCGAAATAGAGCATCGAGGCGCGGATGACGGCGACGATGAGCGTGCCGATCACCGTATTGACCACGCCGCCGACACCGCCCGTCAAGGGCGTGCCGCCGACGAGAACGGCGACGATGGCCGGCAGCAGGAAGCCGTTGGCGATGGTCGGCGCGCCGCCCGAGAGTTTCACCGCGAAGAGCAGGCCGGCAATGGCTGCCAACGCACCGGAAATCGCAAAGGCGAGGATTTTATAACGCGCGACATTGAGGCCTGAAGCGGCGGCAGCGAGTTCACCGGCGCCGACGGCTTTCAAGGCGCGGCCAAGCGTCGTGCGGCGTTCGATGAAAAGGCAGATCGCAACGAGCACGGCGGCGATCAGCAGTTCGTGCGGTATGCCCCATGTGTGGCCGATCATCCAGCCGAAGGTCTCGTTGCGCTGCGTTGCATCCATGTTGAGCGCCCGCTGGCCGGAAAGCCATTGCGCAATCGAAAAGGCAACGCCGCCGACGGCAAGCGTCGAGATGAAGGACGGCACGAAGAGGCGCGTCGTGACATAACCGGAGAGCATGCCAAGTAGGAAGCCTGCGACGACGCAGAGCACGGCGACCCACGCCCCCATCGACGCGAGATAGACCGAGGCGACGACCGTCACCATATTCGCCATGGACTGGGCCGACAGATCGATGCCGCCGATATAGATGGCGAAGGTGAGCCCGAGCGCCATGATGAACAGCGGCACGATATCGCCGGCGATGCCGAGCAGGTTCGAAGGACGCAGGAAACCTGGATCGTTGATGCCGACGATCGCGACGAGCACGACCAGCGTGATCCAGGGCAGGTGCGGTTTGAGGCGCTGAATATCCATCTTGTCCCTCAGATCATATAGTGCAGCAGGTCGAAGGGGGTGGGCTTGGCGCCTGGTTCGCAAGCGAATTGCTTCTGCATGCGCCCGTCCTTGACGACGATGATGGTGTGCGACAGACCGATCGCCTCTTCCAGGGTATCGGCGACCAGAACGATGCCGACGCCCGCCGCGCTCATCGCACGGATCATGTCGTAAACGTCTTCCTTTGCGCCAATGTCGAGACCGCGCGTCGGATGATCGAGCAGCATGATATCCGACCCACCCGAACGCCACTTGGCGAGCACGACCTTCTGCTGATTGCCGCCCGAGAGGTTGCCGCAATCGGCAAATTCCGAATGCGCCTTGATCGACAGCTTCTTGATCCAGTCGCGCGCCAGCGCTCGCTCCTCGGAAACGCGCAGAACACCGCTGCGGGAATGGTTCTTCATCTGCGAGAGCGTCATGTTCTCATAGACGTTCATGCCGGCAACGATGCCTTCGACCTTGCGCTCGCGCGGCACATAACCCACGCCGCTGGCAACCGACTGGCGCGGCGAATAGCCATTGGCGTCCGCACCCTTGATTTTGAGACGCCCCGTCACTGGCGTCAGCATGCCGTAGATCGTGCGCAGGATCGCCTCGCGTCCGGAGCCTTCCGTACCGACGAGGCACAGGACTTCGCCGGCATGCACTTTGAACGAAATATCCTGGATGCGCCCCGGCAACCCGACACCCGCCATCTCTACCAGCACTTTCGACTGATCGAACGGCTGCTGCAGATGCTCACGGTAATACTGCTTGTCGACGTTGCGACCGACCATCTTATGCTGGATGGCCTCCGCCGTGGCGCCATCCCGTTCAACCACATCGACAACCTCGCCGTCCTTCATGACGTAGATGCGATCGGAGAGCTCCATCACCTCGTCCATGCGGTGCGAAACGAAGATGAAGGCGGCACGGGACGTCAGTTCGCGGACGAGCTTGAAGAGCAGTTGCACCTCGTCCTTGGAGAGAACGGAGGTCGGCTCGTCGAGCAGAATGACGAGATCGCCCTTCACGCGCTCTTCCAGCGTCAGAACCTTGGCTAACTCGACGAGCTGGCGCTGGACGAACGAGAGTTTCGACGTCACCATCGCCGGATCGATATCAAGCTTCACCTTGGCGAGCTGCGCTTTGGCAGCCGCAGCCATCGCCTTCCAGTCGACCACGCCGAAGCGTACGAACTGACGCTCGTAGCCGAGGAAGATATTTTCCATAACGGTCAGGTTCGGGATCAGGGACTGTTCCTGAAACACCATCCCGATGCCCTTTTCCATCGCTTGGCGCGGATTGGAGAAACGCACGCCTGCACCATTGATGAGGACTTGGCCGCCATCCGGCTGGTAGGCGCCATAGATGACCTTCATCAGGGTGGATTTGCCGGCACCATTCTCTCCTACGAGCCCGACGATCTCACCGCGCTTGATGTGGAAGTTGATGGACTTAAGCGCGTGGACACCGGGGAATTTCTTATCGACAGCTTTGAGTTCGTACATGGTGCACCTCACTTCACGAAGGAAACCATCTTGCGGTCGGTGGAGAGCACCACCGCAAGAATGACGAGGAGACCGAGCACGCCGTCCTGGAGGAAATCGGGCAGGCCGATGACGACCATGCCGTTGTCGATGACGTTGACGATCAGCACGCCGACAAGCGCATTCCAGACGCCGCCAATGCCACCCCAGAGCGCCACGCCGCCAACGACCACCGACGTGATGGAGACGAACATGAAGTTCGCGCCGGTCACGGATTCTGCCTGCCCGATGCGGGCGACGACGAGGATCGCGGCGATGGCGTAAAAGACACCGGCAAGCGCAAAGCCCGTGACGCGGACACGTGTGACATTGAGGCCCGACGCGTGAGCAAGATCCTCGCCACCGCCAACCGCGTAGAAATTGCGGCCAAGCGTCGTGTGCGTCTGGATGAACCAACCGACAAAGAGGAAGAAGGCCGCGATATAGACCATCAGCGGGAAACCGAGCCAGCGCACGGTGAGAAGGCCGCGGAAGGCCGCATCGCTGACTTTAACGATATCACCGCCCGTGAGCAGGATGGCCGCACCCGTGCCGACAAAGCCCATGGCAAGGCTTGCCATGAAGGACGGAATCTTCAGCTTCACATGAACCAGCCCGTTCAACACGCCGATCAGTCCGCCAAGAACGAGCACCAGGGGAATGGCAATCCAGCCGAGGCCGCCAAGCGAACCGCCCAGCTGGGCGAAGATGAAGGCGAAGGAGACTGCGGTCAGCGAGACCGTTCCTTCCATGGAAAGGTCGATCGATCCCATGACGATGATAAAGGTGACGCCGACAGCGACCATCAGGGCCGGAGCCGCCGCAATCGCGATACGGGCAAAATTTCGCAACGAAAAGAAGGTCGGGTTCAGCGCGGTGAAAAAGATCACCAGCGCGATCAACACCAGAAGCGGCGCCCATTTGATCAAGGTTTCGCGCGATAGGCGACGTGTCACGTCAGACACCCCTCTCATGAAATTTCGCAGGAGATGGAGGCGGCAGCGCCTATGGCTGCCGCCATGCCCAATCAGGACTTGTACTGGATCTGGCCGTTCGACGGCCCCCAGAAGTCCTTCCAGTCATAGGCCGGCACCGAGTCCAGATACTTCGCCTTGAACTCCGCCGCGTCCTTGGCCGTGACGAGGATCGTCGGGCCGTAGAATTCGCGGTGTTCCTTCGGCTCTTCGGACGGTTTGAAGGTGCCGATGGCCGCATGATAGGCAAGGGCAGCACTGATGCCGCCACCCCAATGCGGATTGGTGAAGACGGTGGCGAGAAGCTGGCCGTCCATGACCATCTGCACGGCTTCCGGATTGCCGTCGTAGGCGACGATCGGCATGTTCTCGATGCCTTCGGCACGCAGTGCCTCGATCACGCCGTAGGCAATATTGTCATTGGCGCAATGCACGCCCTTGATCTTGTCGCCGTAGCGGGTGAGGAACGAGGCCATGAGGGCCGCACCCTTCTGGGTGTCCCAATCGGCCGGCTGCGCGTCGAGCAGCTCGATCTTGGGGAAATCCTTCAGCGCATTCTTGAGGCCGGCGAGGCGCTCGACGGCGGGATTGTTGGCCGCGATGCCACCGAGGTGAACCACACCGCCCTCGCCGCCCATGGCTTCGAAGAGGATGCGCGCGGTCTGCTCCGCCGGCTTCTCGTCCGACCAGGTCATGTGCGAGACATAATTGTCGCCGAAATCCCAGGGATGCAGGTCGTCGGTCTTGTTCCAGATCGTCGAGATATAGGCGCCGGCGGCCTGAACGGCCTCTACGACCGGACGGGCGTTCGGGCTGTCATTGGCATCGCAGGCAATGGCGCAATTGCCGTTGTTCTTGGCGAGGAAGGCCTTGATGTCGGCCAGCGACTTTTCCGTCGATCCCTCGTTGATGAGACTGACCAGCGCGCTCTTCGGCCTGCCAAGCGATTCCACGAAGGCCTCGCCGCCGGAAACAACCGAGTTCCAGTAAGCCGATGCGCGGTCACGATAGCTCCAGGCAATCGCCGGGTCCGTCAGTGCCGCGCGTACGCTTCCACCGCCGAACAGCCCCGGCACCGCGGCCGCGCCCATGCCAGCCGCAGCGGCGAACAGAAAATTGCGGCGGCTAACCGTCTCGCGCTCGATGAAATCCTTGATAAAGGTCGACATGCTTTCCTCCCAAATCCCCGATTGAAACGCTTCCCGCGTTGTCGCTGGCCTGACTGCGGGCAAGGAGAACCTTACCCTTCAGGTGAGACGCTCCAGCGTGCCTCTCACACCAATTAACGCACTAACTAGTTACTTCTTTAGTTTCGCGCAAGTCAAGTGGTTTTCAGTAGGATGGCAACAGGCAATCGCGCCGGCCGGCTTTGACGGATGGCAATGCGTGCGTGTATGAGTTGCAGGAAAGACATCCCGACTGCGCCAAAGGACAGGCTGAAAACATGACCGGCGAACAGACAGAAAAACCGGGGCGCAAGCCCCGCATTCGCGACGCCGAGGCCACCAAGGCACGCATCCTCGATGCGGCCAAAAAAGAATTTGCGAAGAACGGCTTAGGCGGCGCGCGCGTCGATGACATCGCTGAAAAGGCGAAGGCCAACAAGCGCATGATCTACCACTATTTCGAGAGCAAGGAAGGCCTGTTTCAGACCGTGCTCGAGGATGCCTATCTCGACATCCGCAGCGCCGAGCAGAAGCTGCATCTGGAAGATCTCGAGCCCAAGGCAGCGCTTGAAAAACTAGTGCGCTTCACCTGGGAATATTACCTGAAAAACCCGGAATTCCTGACCCTGGTCAACAGCGAGAACCTCCATCGCGCCAAGCATCTCAAGAAATCGGAGATCATCAAGGTCTCGAGCCGCAAGCTCGTCAACATGGTCTCGACCATCCTGGAACGCGGCGTGAAGGCGGGCGTCTTCCGGGACGGCGTCGATCCCGTGCAGCTCAACATCACCATTGCCGCGGTCGGCTATTATTATCTGACGAACCGCTTTACCGGGACGATCATCTATGAGCGTGATCTCATGGCAAAGGATGCCCTGGAACAGCGCATCCAGTTCAATATCGAGACGATCATGCGGCTCGTCACGGTTTGACAGTACCTGTCGGTAAACCATGCCGTGAAGCGCTCGGGGATCAAGGACGTCGCGGCCGCGGCCGGAGTATCGGTCGCAACAGCCTCCCTTGTGCTGTCGGGAACCGGCCGGCCTTCCGAAGCGGCACGCAAGCGCGTGCTCGAAGTGGCCGATGCACTCGGGTTCATTCGCGACGCTTCCGCAGCGCGCCTGCGCACCGGAGAATCCAATCTTGTCGACGTTATTCTCAACAACATCGTCAACCCGTTCTTCAGTGAACTCGTCGCCTCCCTTGAAGTAACGATCTACGAAGCCGGCAGTCTCACACTCCTCGCGACAGTCCAGAACGACCTCGTCCGGCAGGAACGGCTCCTCGCGTCCATGATGGCGCAAGGTGTCGGCAGCGTCATCCTCTCCCCGGTTCACGGCAGCTTCACGCTCTGCCGTCTCAGCCTTGATAAGCTGCGACAGGATAGGGATTGCCGCCTCGAACGCCGGCGACCCTTGCTTGGTGAGTTTGCCGACGGCTTGTGCCATGCCGTGCATCTTCAATTGCCGCAGCATGACGACGGTGTCGCCGGCGGCGAGCGTGGGAACCGAGACCTGCTCGACATAGGCGCGCAACACGTTGTCGTTCATTGCACCATCGATGACGAAAGTAGCGGTCATTTCGGTCAGCTTGGGCGCGCCGGTTAAAGTTTTGGTTTTCCAATGTCCGCGCGGCACGCCGGCCTGGCAGCGCTCAACGCGCAGCGCGCAATCTTGGTCGACAGGCCGGTCTGACCGATGAAGACCAGCTGGCCGGATCCGGATCGGTTTGGCTGTCGAACCAGGCGCGACGGCGTTTCAAGATACCGGGGCTTTGAACGTCTACTCGTGTCCGCCAAGCCAATCGCTCAAGGCGCTTCGGCCGAAGCGCATAGCGCGGACCACTCGGTTTTGATCTGGGTTTGAATGTCCATCAACGCGAAAGCCCCCGTGCATTTTTGCGACGGGGGCTTTTTGTTTGGTTGCGGGGGCAGGATTTGAACCTGCGGCCTTCAGGTTATGAGCCTGACGAGCTACCGGGCTGCTCCACCCCGCGTTATC
>NZ_JBLZPH010000007.1:0-3215 GCF_049199205.1 Shinella sp. M31
GTGGCGAAGAAGTGACGCTCGCGGTTGTTGGCAAAGACGCCCGTGACGGTGACCGGGCGATATTCGATATCCTCGCCCCTGGCGGCCATCGCTTCGATATCGGCGAGCGCTACAGGGGCTGCGACCCGGCGCTCGGCGATGTCGGCGAGCAGCTTTTCCTTCCAGTGCAGGCGCTGGACCTGCCAGGTGCCGAGCGACAGCAGGATGGCGAGCGCGATGAAGAAGGCGATGCCCGTCAGGACCAGCTTTCCCCGACCGGCGGGCGGGCGCGGACGATGGCTTGCCGGAACCTCAGCCACGGTCGATCTCGCCGGGGCGGGCGTTGTTGCGGTATTGCAGGGTGATGAGCAGGCCCTTGAGGACACGTGTCAGTGCGAGGCCCAGCACGATGACCAGGGGGATCCACAGCAGGAAATGCACCCAGAGCGGCGGATTGTAGTTGACCTCCATCCACAGCGCCGAGCCGACGACGATGAAGCCGACGATCAGGATCACGAAGACGACGGGGCCGTCGCCCGAATCGGCGAAGGAATAGTCGAGGCCGCAATTGGCGCAGGCCGGCTTCACCGTCAGCAGGCCGTCGAACAGCTTGCCCTGGCCGCAGCGCGGGCAGCAGGCGCTGAGGCCTGCCTTGATGGGATCGACCGGGGGATAGAGCGCCTTGTCGTCGTCCATGTTCATTTCCGTGTTTCCCTACGGGCCGATTGCTATGCTGGTGACGCCCCTCACCTGCCTGCCGGCATCCTCTCCCCGCAAGCGGGTGCGAAGGTCCCGGCAGGGGGATGAGGGGCTGCGACATCGCCTGAAATCCATCCGGCTGGTATATCGCTCCGCTACCCCCTCGTCCAACCGAAAGCCCGCGGCAAAGAGCCCCAAAAACAAACGGCCGCATCGCTGCGGCCGTTCGAAAGTCCGTGATCTCTCGGATCAGCCGTGCGCGATCGGCGCGCCCCAGCCACCCCAGATGTAGATGGAGAAGAAGAGGAAGAGCCAGACGACGTCGACGAAGTGCCAGTACCAGGCGGCGGCTTCGAAACCGAAGTGCTGCTTGGGGGTGAAATCGCCGCGCAGCGCACGGATGAGGCAGACGATCAGGAAGATCGTGCCGACCAGGACGTGGAAGCCGTGGAAGCCGGTCGCCATGAAGAAGGTCGCGCCGTAGATCGAGTCCTTGAAGGCGAACGGAGCGTGGGCGTATTCGTAGGCCTGAACGAAGGAGAACAGGATACCGAGCAGCACGGTCAGAACGAGACCGTTGACCAGGCCCCTGCGGTCGTTGTGCAGGAGGGCGTGGTGCGCCCAGGTCACGCAGGTGCCCGAGAGCAGCAGGATGACGGTGTTGTAGAGCGGCAGGTGCCAGGGATCGAGAACCTCGATGCCCTTCGGCGGCCAGACACCACCGGTATAGGCGGCGCGCGCGGCCTGGATCGGTTCGGCGGCAAACAGGCTGGCGTCGAAGAAGGCCCAGAACCAGGCGACGAAGAACATCACTTCCGAAGCGATGAACATGATCATGCCGTAGCGCAGGTGCAGCGAGACGACGCGGGTGTGGTGGCCCTCATGGGCTTCCTTCACCGTGTCCGCCCACCAGGCATACATCGTGTAGAGCACGATCAGCAAGCCGATGAAGAAGATCCACGGCGTGGCGAGGTTGACGCCGAACAGGTGGAAGGCGCCACCCGAGACGTAACGCATGTAGCCGATGCCGCCGAGCGCCATGACGAACGCGCCGATGGAGGCGAGAAGCGGCCACGGGCTGGGGTCGATGATGTGGTAGTCGTGTTTCTTCTGGTGCGCATCGGCCATGTGATTGTCCCCGAATGTATCGCGTTCTGTCCCCGGCATAGCCGGAAACGCATGTCTTTCAAAGCTTGTTTACGTCGTCCGTCTTGTTATCCGCAGCCGAAGCCACCGGCTTCGACGCCTCATGCGGATAGAAGGTGTAGGACAGCGTGATCGTGTGGATGCCCTTCGTCTCGACCGCCTTGACGATCTCCGGATCGACGAAGAAGACGACGGGCATTTCCAATTCTTCACCCGGCTTCAGCGTCGTTTCGGTGAAGCAGAAGCACTGGACCTTGTTGAAATAGGCGCCGGTCTGTTCCGGGGTGACGTTGAACGTCGCCTGGCCGGTCGTCGCCTTGGACGAGTTGTTGCGCGCCTTGTAGAGGATTTGCACGGTCTCGCCGATTTTCAGCTCGACCTCGCGCTGCACCGGCTCGAAAGTCCAGGGCAGGCCTGGACCGGTATTGGCGTCGAAGCGCACCTTGATCGTCTGATCGAGAATGACATCGGAGGCCTGCTCGACGCGTTGCGTCGTGCCGCCGTAGCCGGTCGCCTTGCAGAACATCTCGTAGAGCGGCACGGCGGCGTAAGCCATCGCGCCCATGCCGATGACGAAGGAACAGCACATGGCGACGACGGCGCCGTTGCCCGTCTTTTTCCGTTCGGTCTTGTTGCTATCGCTCATCATCAGCCCGCCATTCCGCCGCCGAACTTGATCAGCGTCACGACATAGAACACGACGACGAGACCCAGAAGCACCGCGCCGAGCGCGATGTTGCGGCCGCGGCGGGCCTTCTTCTGGCGGTCAGTGAGATTTACGGTTTCCATTACAGTACCCATCCGAAAGACGCGATCAGGCGGTCGAACATCAGGCCGGAGAAGATCGCGAACAGATAGACGATGGAGAAGGCGAAGAGTTTCTTGGCCGGCACCATCGCGCGGTCGCCTTCCGGCATGCGCAACACGCCGATGGAATACCACACGAAGCCCAGGCCGAGCGCTGCGGCAAAGAGACCATAACCGATGCTGGCAAGGCCGAGATAAGTCGGCACGACGGCGATGACGGCGGTCAGCACCGCATAGAGGACGATCTGCACCTTCGTGGTGGCCTCGCCCGAAACGTTCGGCAGCATCGGCACGCCGACGGCCTCGTAATCGCGCATCTTGAACAGGGCGAGCGCCCAGAAATGCGCGGGGGTCCACAGGAAGGTGATGAGGAAGAGCACGACGCTCTCGATGGACACGCCGCCCGTCACGCAGGCCCAGCCGATCATCGGCGGGAAGGCGCCGGCCGCACCGCCGATGACGATGTTCTGCGGCGTCGAGCGCTTGAGCCACATCGTATAGACGACGGCGTAGAAGAAGATGGTGAAGGCGAGCAGGCCGGCCGACAGCCAGTTGACCGCAAGGCCGAGGATGCAGACCGAGAA
>NZ_JBLZPH010000070.1:0-1551 GCF_049199205.1 Shinella sp. M31
CCCGTCTGGCGCGTGACCACACCCGTAAGCTTCTGGCCAGCGGCAAGACGGTCAAGATCGTCTGCGTGGGCAAGAAGGGCTTCGATATCCTGCGCCGCGAATTCGCCTCGCTGATCGTCGACCGCGTCGATCTGCGCGAAGTCAAGCGCATTGGCTTTGCGAATGCAGACCAGATCGGCCGCAAGGTCATCGGTCTCTTCGAACAGGGCGAATTCGACGTCTGCACGCTGTTTTATTCCGAGTTCAAGTCGGTTATCTCGCAGATCCCGACCGCGCTCCAGCTCATCCCGGCGTCCGCTCCGGCGGCCGTTGCCGAGACGACGGGTGCGACCGCGATCTACGACTACGAGCCGGATGCCGGCGCCATCCTCGGCGACCTCATTCCGCGCAACATTTCGGTGCAGATCTTCCGGGCCCTGCTCGAGAATGTCGCCGGTGAAATGGGCGCCAAGATGAGTGCCATGGACAATGCGACCCGCAATGCTGGTGAAATGATCAACAAACTGACGCTGAACTACAACCGTCAGCGCCAGGCTCAGATCACCAAGGAACTCATCGAAATCATCTCGGGCGCTGAAGCGCTCTAAGGACCAGGACAAAGAGGGTAAGACACATGGCTAAGGCAGCTACCCCCAAGGAAACCGTAGCGGAAAAGAAGCCCGCTGCTCGTAAGCCGGCAGCGAAGGCCGCTGTTGCAACGAACGCTGCCGCTCCGGCTGCTTTTGTCGCGACCGGTCGCGTGACGCAGGTCATCGGCGCCGTCGTCGACGTTGCTTTTGACGGCGCCCTGCCGCAGATCCTGAACGCGCTGGAAACCGACAACAACGGCAACCGCCTTGTTCTCGAAGTTGCCCAGCACCTCGGCGAAAACACCGTTCGCACGATCGCCATGGACTCGACCGAAGGTCTCGTCCGCGGTCAGCCGGTTGCCGACACGGGCGCCCCGATCACCGTTCCGGTCGGTCCGGAAACGCTCGGCCGCATCATGAACGTCATCGGCGAGCCGGTTGACGAAGCCGGTCCGCTCGTCACCTCCGGCAAGCGCGCCATCCACCAGGAAGCTCCGGCCTACGTCGAGCAGTCCACGGAAGCGCAGATCCTCGTCACCGGCATCAAGGTCGTCGACCTTCTCGCGCCTTACGCAAAGGGCGGCAAGATCGGCCTGTTCGGCGGCGCCGGCGTCGGCAAGACCGTTCTCATCATGGAACTCATCAACAACGTCGCCAAGGCGCACGGTGGTTACTCGGTGTTCGCAGGCGTGGGTGAACGCACCCGCGAAGGCAACGACCTTTACCACGAAATGATCGAGTCCGGCGTTAACAAGCACGGCGGCGGCGAAGGCTCCAAGGCAGCCCTCGTTTACGGCCAGATGAACGAACCGCCGGGCGCACGCGCTCGCGTCGCTCTGACGGGTCTGACGATCGCTGAAGACTTCCGCGACAAGGGCCAGGACGTTCTGTTCTTCGTCGACAACATCTTCCGCTTCACGCAGGCAGGTTCCGAAGTGTCGGCTCTGCTCGGCCGTATCCCGTCGGCCGTGGGCTATCAGCC
>NZ_JBLZPH010000071.1:0-45142 GCF_049199205.1 Shinella sp. M31
GGTCTTGCCGAAGGGCTTCGCGGGCTTGAGGAAACGCGCCGCGTCGACCTGGAAGTCTGGATGGACGGTCTGGGACTGGATGCGGTCATCTTCCCGGCCGTTGCCGATATCGGCCCGGCGGATGCCGATGTGAACCCCGCCTCGGCCGATCTCGCCTGGCAGAACGGCACCTGGGTGGCGAACGGCAATCTGGCGATCCGCCATCTCGGCATTCCCACGGTGACCGTGCCGATGGGGATGCTGGCCGATATCGGCATGCCGGCCGGCCTGACCTTCGCCGGCCGCGCCTGGGACGACACGACCCTTCTCGCCTATGCCTGCGCCTTCGAAAAGACCGGCACGTACCGCGAGGCACCGACGCGAACGCCGGAGCTTCAAGACCTCTCAGCAGCCGCAGCAACGGACCCGACCGATGCCGCCGAGCTTCGGCTGTCGCTGTCGCTGGCACCCATCGGGCATGGCCGCCAGCGGCTTTCGATACAGGTGCAGAGCCCGACGCCGCTCTCGTGGCTGACGGTGAACGGCCAGCCGGTCGCGTTCCGGCAGGAGGGCACAGAGGTCAGCGCAAGCCTTGATCTGGACGAGAACACCCATGTTCACAGCGAATGGCGTGCACCCTACGGGCATATCGTCATCGCCTGCGCCAGGGGCCACGCCGCCTTCGCCAGCATCGGCGGCACGGTCTGACCGGCGCGGTTACACTGTCACGAACCGGCCCGACAGGAGAATGGCGACCGCCGCCAGTGCGGCGACGATCAGCACGATCTGGTTCAGCCGCTGCTCGATGAAAAGCGCGACGGTCTCACCGTAGCGGCGCACCAGATAGGCGAAGAGGAAAAAGCGCGCTCCACGGGTCACCGCGGCGCACAGGATGAAGACCGGCAGCGCCATGTGCACCGCGCCCGACAGGATCGTCACGACCTTGATCGGCGGCAGATGCGCAATCCCCGAGGTGATCATCAGGAGCAGGATCCAGCGGTCGTTGATCGACGCTTTCAAATGCTCGAATTCGGCGAGCTTGCCATAGAAGGACAGGATCGGCTTTGCGACGGTTTCATAGGCGAAATAGCCGATCGCCCAACCCGCGATGCCGCCCAGCACCGAGGCCACCGTCGCGATTGCGGCATATCGATAGGCCTTCTTCGGCTGCGTCAGCACCATCGGCAACAGCAGCACATCGGCCGGCACGAGGAAAATCGAGCTTTCGACGAAGGCGATCACGGCAAGCCAGATCTGCGCCGTCGGGCGGGCGGAAAGGGACAGAACCCACTTGTACAATCGTCGCAGCATTGGCGGTCTGCTGTTCTCTTTCAATGCGATTCAAGGAGAGCGGCTGTGCGGAGACGCCCGGAGCACCCGCCTCCGCATAGCCCACATTCGCGCTATTGTCGCTAGCATCGTCCAAATTTACGTTTCCGCTCTTCCACTTCGCATGTCTGCTATTGGATGCAGGCTTTGCCCACCGGCGTAGCGGGATCGCAGGCGAGAACGTTCTGCAGTTCGAAAATGTAGAAACGCGGGCGCTCGCTGCAATCCACCGTGCGCGATTTGCCCGTGCGCAGATTGCGCACCGTCACGCCGGCGGAACCGGCAGCCCCCTCGGCAGAATCGGCATCCGGCCAGCTTTCCGTAAAGACCGTGTAGCTGAAGCCCGCGGATTTGAAGCGGACTGATTGCGTATAGACACCCTTGTGAGTGTAAACAGCACCGAAGAACCGACCGAGCGATCCGGCCGCCTTGTCCGGAAATTCCAGCTCCACCACATCGTCCCGGCCCTCCGGCGTCTGGGACCCAAAACGGTATTGAAGCGCGGACGGCACACCGCCCGGCTCGCCCGAGGCGCACAATTCGATGAACTTACCTCTGCCATCCGCCTCACAGCTGAAGATCGGCTGCGCATCCGTCTCACAGGCATGAGCAAGGCTGCCGGAAAACAGAAGTCCGGCGAACAGCGCCATCGGCAGCGTGCCGGATTTCACGGGATATCGAAACGGTTCCGGCAAAAAGATGGTCACCAACGCCGCCCTCCTCAAGCAACTTTCAAAACGCGGCCGGACGACGCCCTTCACCCGGCACCGCATTTGTCAGGTGAAGCTGCGGCCGGGTTGTGAAACGGTCGTCCAGCCGTTGCGCGTTCTCGCACTACGGGCGGTGAAAGCGGTTTATTCTTCCCTTCCCTGCAAGTCGTTCCGGTGGTCAGCTGTTGTCATCCTCCGCCGTCTCGACGTCCTTGAGAAGCCGGAAGGCAAAGCCTCTGGCCTTGAGTTCGAGAATGCCCTTCGCGACGCCCTCCCCCGACATACGGTTCGGCTGGTTGATATGCGCGATGATGACATCGCCGTCCCGTGCCCGGCCGATGGTCCTTGCCGCCTTGGAGGCGGAGGCCGTGGCGCCCGCGTCGCCGCTCAGCGAATAGCCCGCGATGCGGAAACCGAGCGACTTGATCAGCGCCAGCGCATCCGGGCTGTAGAGCGCCGTCGCACCGCGGAACCAGCCTGCCTGCACGCCGAGATCCGTGACGATCGCTCCGGCTCCGCCCTCGACCTCCGCCGCAACGGCCGCCAGCGTCCCGGCCGGCTTGATGCCGTACACCGCCTTGCTGCCCAGCACCGCCGGCACATGCTCGGCACCGTGATCCTCGATCTCGAAAAGCTCAGGATGCGCGGCCAGCAACCTGATGGTCGGGCCGTTGCGGGCAAGCCAGCGGCGGGTCACGAACAGCGTTGCAGGGATCCTGTTGTCGATGAGGGTGTCCAATATCCGCCTGTCGATGCCGCCGCTGCAAGCGTCGAAGGTGAGCGCGACCTGCGGATGCTCCGGTCCGCCCTTGGCGATGGTCAGCCGCGGCTCGTGCAGCGGCTTGGCCACGGCCGGAGAGACGAGTGCAAGCAAGACGACGATGAATCCGAAGCGCATATGCATTTTCCCGGGCGCATCCCCGTGTCGGAAGAACGCTGCCGGGAGAGCCTATCGCCGCTGTATGCCCGGCCCGGTACAAAATTATGTCCTTTTACGGTGCCGGGCGTGATGCGACATGGAAAGAACGGTATGCGCCTGCCTGTTGCTTAGACACTCTGAATCGAGCCCACCCGCCGAACGCGGGTGGGCTCTCTAACATGCGGTGCCGTTCTAGGCTCCGTATTGGTCGTGCAGCCGCACCCAGCTCATGATGCCGCCCACCTCATTGCGCCCCTTCGGTGTCAGGTCGAGCCAGTTGAATGCTCCCATCAGAAGCTCCGTCCCGCGATGATAGGTCGAGTAGCTGTGGAAGATGGCGCCGTCCTCGTCCTTTACGAAGACGCTGAGGCCGAACATGTCGGCGCTGCGCTGGATCGTCGTCAGGCCGTAATTGTAGAGCGCCCGACCGGCCTCCCGGTCCTCCTGCGTGAAGGAGACGCCGAAATCATAGCTGAAATCGCCGTCGCCGGCGGAGACCCAGGGGAAGGTCCAGCCCATCCGCGCCTTCACGGCCCCGATACGCTCGACGGGTGCGCGGGACACGGCGGCGAAGGAGAGGTCGGCATGCTCGAAATGCTGCCGCGCCGCATCGGCATGATCGGCCGTATAGGAGCACCCCGGGCAAAGGTGATCGGATCCCGGCGTCAGCATGAAATGATAGATGGCGAGCTGGCTGCGCTCGCCGAACAGCGCGTCGAGCGTGACCGGCCCGTCCGCCCCCTGGAAAACGTACTCCTTCTCGATCCGCACCCAGGGGAGCCGGCGGCGCTCGGCGCGCAGCTCGTCGAGCGCATGCGTCATGGCGCGTTCCTTGTCGAACAGCGCCTTGCGCGCATCCAGCCATTCGGCGCGGGAAACAATCTCGTGTTGCATCGTCTTTCTCCTTGGTTGGGACGTCAGCGGCGCCGGGCGAATTTCAGCCAGGGCGCCAGGTGGAAGAGAGCCATCAGCAGGTACATCGTCGTCATGCTGCCGAGCGGCGAGAGATCGGGGCCGGAGCCGCAGATCGAAGACTGATCTCCGTCAAGCAGCGAAACCGCCGCCATGAAGGCGAAGGTCGGCGCTGCCGCGAAGCCGAGCCAGTGAAAACCGTCGCCTGTCGTGTCTGCCGTCGGGGTCATCGTCCTGCTCCGAATGATCGATCCGGGGACAGGCTAGCGGCACCCGCCCGGCAGGTGAGAGTTACAAGTGTGACGGGATTGTCTTGATGTGTCCGGGGACGCCGCCGGAGGCTGACAATCGATACAATTGTTCGATTGCGAACGCCCTTGCGCTCTCATATCTCTGCGTCACCGATATCGTGACCGGGAGGACGCCCTTGGCCCTGACGCAAAACCTCATCCGCCGCCTGGAAAACCGCGACCTCTTCGCGGCGATTGCCGATCCGGCCTGGCTCGGCCTGCCCGAGGGCGGCGCGACCTTCGAGGTGTTCAATCCCGCCACCGGCGAGCTGCTCGCGGAAATCCCGGATATGGGCGTCGCCGAGACGCGGGCCGCCATCGAGCGCGCCACCGAGGCGCAGACGGAATGGGCCGCCCGCACGGCCCGCGAACGCTCCGACACGCTCTGGCGCTGGCACCAGCTGATCGTGCGCCACACCGACGATCTCGCCGCCATCCTGACCGCCGAGATGGGAAAGCCGCTCGCCGAGGCAAAATCCGAGGTATCGCACGCCGCCGCCTATCTGCAATGGTATGCCGAAGAGGCGAACCGCATCTACGGCGAGACCATTCCCGCCCCCTCGCGCGACCGGCGCATGATCGTCATCAAGCAGCCGATCGGCGTCGTCGGTGCCATCACGCCGTGGAACTTCCCGGCCTCGATGGTCGCCCGCAAGATTTCGCCCGCACTTGCCGCCGGCTGCACGGTCGTGCTGAAACCGGCGGAACAGACGCCGCTGGTGGCGGGCGCGATGTTCGCGCTGGCGGAAAAGGCCGGCTTTCCGCCCGGTGTCGTCAACCTGATCTATGCCTCGGAGGGCGATGCCGTCGGCCGCGAACTCTGCACTCATCCGCAGGTGCGCAAGATCAGCTTCACCGGCTCGACGGAAGTCGGCCGTCTTCTGATGCGCCAATGTTCCGACCAGGTGAAGAAGCTCAGCCTGGAACTCGGCGGCAACGCCCCCTTCATCGTCTTCGACGATGCCGATGTCGATGCGGCCGTCGACGGCGCCATCCAGGCGAAATTCCGCAATGCCGGCCAGACCTGCGTTTCGGCAAACCGCCTCTATGTGCAGGCGGGCGTCCACGACGAATTCGCCGAAAAGTTCACCGCCCGCGTCCGGACGCTCTCCGTCGGCGACGGTTTCGATCCCGATGTCGCGATCGGCCCGCTGATCGATACGCGCGCACTTGCCAAGATCGAGGCGCATGTCGCCGACGCGGTCGAACGCGGCGGCAGCGTGCATTGCGGCGGAAAGCGGATCACGGGTGCCGGCACGTTCTTCGCACCGACCGTGCTAACCGGCATCGCCCGCGACATGCGCATCGCGCAGGAAGAGACGTTCGGGCCGCTCGCCCCCATCATCCGCTTCACGGATGCCGACCAGGTGGTGCGCGAGGCCAACGACACGATCTACGGCCTCGCCGCCTATTTCTACGCCTCCAATCTCAGCCGCGTCTGGCGGGTGGCGGAAGCGCTGGAATACGGCATGGTCGGCATCAATACGGGGCGCATGTCTTCCGAGGCCGCGCCTTTCGGCGGCGTCAAGCAATCCGGCATGGGCCGCGAGGGCTCCCGCCACGGGCTGGAGGACTATCTGGAGATGAAATATCTCTGCATGGGCGGCATCTGACGGTCACAGGCTGGTGGTGATGCCGCCATCGACATAGAGCGTGTGGCCGTTCACGAAGGAGGATGCATCGCTCGACAGGAACACGGCCGCGCCGATCAGCTCCTCGACATTGCCCCAGCGGCCGGCCGGCGTGCGCTTTTCCAGCCAGGCGGAAAAATCCGGGTCGTCGACCAGCGCCTGATTGAGCGGCGTTTTGAAATATCCCGGCGCGATGGCGTTGATCTGCAATCCGTGTTTCGCCCAGTCGGCGCACATGCCGCGGGTCAGGTTCTTCACGGCGCCCTTCGTTGCGGTGTAAGGCGCGATGCCCGGCCTTGCCAGTTCGCTCTGGACGGAAGCGACATTGACGATCTTGCCGCGGCCTCGCGCGATCATGCGGCGGGCGACCGGCTGGCTGACGAAGAAGACGCTCGATATATTGGTCGTCAAAAGCTGCTCCCAGCGCTCGACGGGAAAATCCTCGAGCGGCGTGCGAAACTGCATGCCGGCATTGTTGACCAGGATATCGATCGGCCCGACCTCGTTTTCGATCCGCTCGATTTCCGGCGTAATCGCCGCGGGATCGGTGACGTCGAATGTCGCAGCGTGGGCCGGGTAGGCCTTGTCGCGAAGGGTGGCCGCAGCCGCCTGCACCGCTGACGCATTCCTGCCGTTGAGAACGACGGTTGCTCCCTGCCGCGCCAGACCTTCGGCAAGGGCAAAGCCGATGCCCTGGCTCGAACCGGTGACGAGGGCGACCCGCCCGGCGAGGGAAAACAAGGTGTTGCTGCTCATGGCCTGCTCCGGAAACATCCCGAGAAAACCGATCCTCGGGAGATCCATCGTGGTACCCGATCTGCGGCGTGAACGCGAGGATCGGAAGCGGAGCGGCACTCATCATGCGCCAGTGCAGGGCGGGGAGGTTGGGCGGCTCCGCGCGAAACCGTACGAAGTCCGGCGCGCTGGACGTAGCGGCATCGTCCTAATGATCGCAGCTGCGGCGGGTTGCAGCATTTCGAGATGTTGGAAGGGGCGCCTTAGCCGGAGACGGAGTGGTAGCGGCCGTCCTGATAGAGCAGCGAATGGCCGGTGCCGAGACGGATCGACAGAACCTTGCCGATGACGATTACATGGCTGTGTCGCTCGATGGCCTCCTCGACGGTGCAATCGATCGCGGCCACGGCATCGACGAGCAGCGGGGCGCCGCTGAGTGCCGTGACCCATTCTGCGCCACGATAGCGATCCGGACCGCGCAGGCCGCCGCGGCCGGCGAACTGATTGGCGATGGTCTCGTGGTCGGCGCCGACGATGTTGATGCCGAAATGGCCGTAGCGCTCGACGACGGGCCAGGTGGAGGAGCTGCGATTGAGCGAGACCAGCATGCGCGCCGGCTCGACGGAGAGCGCCGTCGCCGACGTGACCGTGGCGCCGGTACGGGCTTCACCCTCACCCGCCGTGATGATGCTGACGCCGCCGCCAAGCGTCCGCAAGGCCGCCTTCAGGCGGTCGGCATCGGCCGGGTGGTCGAGCAAGGTCGTGTTGTGGGTATTGAAATGCGTGTTCTCCGCATGAGCATTCATCGGTCCCGCTCCACTGCAATCGTCTGATGCGCATAGGGATAACAAACGAAAACGAGGGGTAGCAGGCACGCCTTTCTTAAATTGAGTGTTTTTATAGAAAATATGAATTTCAACAAGGCCAAGTCCGGTATGTCGTCTTCGCGCGCAGCGAGCCAGTGATGGCCGCCGCCGCCTCTTTAACGACTTCGGAAGGCTCATATTCATCTTTCCCGCATTGTGCCGACGGGTAAACAGGCAGCCGCGGTTCGCGCCCAGCTGTCGCCGTATTCCGCTGCTTGATGGCGCCTTTCGACAGAAAGGATACGTTTTGCTTCCCATTCGCCACACCGCTGCCGTTGCAGCCACCGTTCTCGCTCTCCTCGCCGCCGGCTGCCAGAAGGAGAAGGAGCCCGAAGCCGCTGCCGCCGTCGAGTCCGGCATCTGCAAGCGCGAAGCGGCCGACGCCCTCGTCGGCAAGGACAAGATTTCCGATGCCGAAGCGATGAAGCTGACGGGTGCGACGATCGTGCGCCAGATCAAGCCCGGCGACGGCGTGACGATGGACCTGCGGCAGGAACGCGTGACCATCGAGACCGACCCGGCGACCGGAAAAATCACCCGCGCCCTGTGCGGCTGATCGAAACACCGTTTCGACGGTTTCGAAGGGGGGGATCCAGATGGAATCCTCCCCTTTTTCATGCGCGTCTGTTCGCATTCCGCATTTTGAGCCGTCGAGCCCACCGGTGGGTACCGTCCTCATCGACGGAAAGCTCCTGACGGAAGGCGGCGCCGGCTAGTCAGAGAAGCAGACCGGTCGTTACTGTTCGACGAGATTCTTCTGCGTGAACAGCTGGACGAGGTCGACCGCCTCATGAGGCTTGGTGTCCAGCTGGAGGTGGCTTTCGATGTGCCGCAGGTGAAGCGTCATCATCCAGGCCGCCTTTTCGGCGTCTCGCGCATGGAAAGCGTGAACGATGGACGCGTGGTCGTCGTCGCGACAGCTGTTCAGGCCCGGCGCACCGAAGAGACCGATGATGAGGGAGGTGCGCGTCACGAGTTCCTTCATCGTGCGGATCAGGATCGCATTGCCGGCGATCTGTGCAAGCATGGTATGGAACTGGCCGGAGAGACGGATCGCGTCGTGCCGGTGTCGCTCCTTGTGCGCGACATATTCCATTTCGAGGAGCCGGTTCAGTTCCGCGATGTCGTCCTCGCCGGCGCGCTGGACGGCAAGGCGCGTTATGTTCGGCTCCAGCGCAAGACGCGCCTCGAAGACTTCGCGCGCCTGATCGGGCGTCGGCGAGGCGACGAAGGCGCCGCGATTGGCGTGAAGCTCGACCACCTCGCGGCTGGCCAGCAGCAGAAGCGAACGGCGGATCCGCATGCGTCCGACGCCGAAAGCCTCGCATAAAGCGGATTCGGATAACTTGGTTCCCGGCGGCAGTCGCTGCTCAACCACGGCTTCGAAGATGCGTTCGACGATATCGCTTTCGTCGATTTCCTCCGCCTCGACCGGATTTTCCCGCCCCAAATCAACCACCGCATCACCTCGACATGCGCACTCTACTGCACTTGGTTTTTAAATAGAGCCGATTTCATCAACCAACAAGCCGCTATTTCGTCGATGAAACAGTTCCGTGTTGTGCACGACGACTTGACAGGATTGTTAACAATGCATTGAATGCTCTGGCCAAGGCCTGACGTGGCCGCCCTCGCGGCCCGCTCGCCACATAGAAAATAAATCAATGGCCCAGAGGAAGAACAACATGCAAAAGCGTACATTCCTGAAGTTTTCCGCCCTCGCCGCAGCGACCGTCCTGTCTCTGCCGCTGATGGCCTATGCCGAGAACGCCAAGCTGAAAATCGGCTTCGTCGGCGTTACCTCCGGCCCGGCCGCGGCCTGGGGTATTTCCAACCAGCGCTCGATGGAGGCGCGTGCCGCCTGGCTCAACGAACTTGGCGGCGTGAAGATCGGCGACAAGACCTACGACATCGAGATCGTGCCGTTCGACGACCAGAAGGACCCGAAGCGCGCCATCGCCGGCATGGAAAAGATGGCGCAGGACGGCGTGCACTATGTCGTCGGTCCGAATGTCGACGACGGCGCGGCAGCGGTGCGCCCGGTCGCCGAGCACAATGGCATCATGTACTTCCCCTACGCTTTTCCGAAAGAGCTTTTCACCGCACCGGCATCCAACGCGATCCTCGGCATGGTGGCGAACTACCAGTCTGGCCCGGCCATCTACAAATATCTCAAGGAAAACAAGGGCGTGAAGAAGGTGGCTTTCGTTGCCGCCAACGAATCCGACCCGCTGAGCCAGCGTGAATCCGGCATTGCGGCCGCCGAGGCGCTCGGCCTTGAAGTGGTGTCCGGCAACGTGACCTACCAGGTAGACACGACCGACTTCACGCCGGTGCTGCTGCCCGTCATCCAGGCGTCGCCCGACCTGCTCGTTCTCTCGGGCGTTTCCCCGGCCAATGCGCCGCAGCTCATCCGGTCGGCCCGCGAACTCGGCTATACCGGCTTCATTTCCACGGAAACGGGACAGGACGCGACCGTTCTGCAGGAAGGTGCAGGCGAACTTGCCGAAGGCTTCATCTCGGTCGGTGGCGCGTCCACGCCGGAACTCGCCAGCGACACGATGAAGGAATTCGTCGACCGCTACACGAAGATGTTCGGCGAGTATAATGACGAGTCCAACACCAAGGTCTACGCGCTCGAATACATCATCGAGACGCTGAAAGCGAACCCGGCCGCCATCGACAATGTCGAGGAGTACAAGAAGACCATGGACACGTTCGAAGCGCCGAACCCCTTCATGAAAGGCGACGCCAAGCTGCGTTATGTCGGCATGACCTCCTTCGGCCAGAAGCGTCAGGTCTCCGTGCCGCTCGTCGTGAATGAATTCAAGGGCGGCAAGTTCGAGACGATGTTCGTCGGCCAGGTCGACTGATCGGAGCCTAGGCACTGATGAGACAGGGGATCCGGACGACGCCGCGTCGTTCGGCCGGATCCCTCTTGCCTGAACGTCCTTCCATTGGAGGCTCACGATGGAACAGATAATTGCCAACGGTCTCTATCTCGGGGCGCAATATGCGTTGATCGCCCTCGGACTGACCCTGATCTTCTCGCTGATGAACGTGCTGAACTTCGCCCACGGGCAGATGTACGTCTTCGGCGGCTTCGTCACCTATACGGTCGTCGTCCAGCTCGGCCTGCCCTTCATCGTCGGCCTCTTCGCGTCGGCGGTGGTGCTCGCGATCATGGGGGCAGCCATCGAGAAATTCCTGTTCGCGCCGGTCGTGCGCCGTTCCAAGCGCGATGAATCGACCATGCTGCTGGCAGCCGGCGTCGCCTTCTTTCTCGATGCCGTCATCCTGCTGTTCTTCGGCGAAAAGCAGCGCGGCGTGCCGAAGGTCGTCAACGGCGTACTCAACCTCGATATGCGCATCATCATGCCCTATGACCGCATCCTGATCGGCGTGCTCGCCATCCTGCTGATCGTGGTCTTCATCGGCTTCATGAACTATTCCAAGACCGGCCGCGCCATGCGGGCGCTCGCCCAGGACAAGATGGCCGCGCAGCTGATGGGCGTGAACGTCGCCCGCTACTCGATGATCGGCTTTGCGCTCGGCGCGATGCTCGCCGGCCTCGTCGGCGGCCTCCTCGTCACCATCACCGGCGTCAATCTCGGCATGGGCGGCCCGACCTCGGTCAAGGCCTTCCTGATGATCATGATCGGTGGCGCAGGTGTCATTTCCGGCGCGATCGCCGGCGGCTTCATCCTCGGCATGATGGAGAGCGTCGGCCTGACGGTGCTCTCGGCCTATGGCGACATCACCTATCTCGTCATCTTCGCCACGCTGATGGTTTTCCTCGCCGTCCGCCCGCAGGGGCTGATGGGCAAGCCGTGGGGTTAAGGTCATGAACACGAAAAGACTTCTCGGCTTCGCAGCCTTTCTCCTCACCGTCTTTGTTCTCGTCCCGCTGTTCATCAACGCGACCGGACGCTGGGACTTCTACTACACGCTGACCTCCGTCGCCCTGCTCTCCGTGGGTGCCGCCGGCGTCTGGCTCACCTTCTATATCGGCCGCATCAATATCGGCCAGGGCGCCTACGCGCTGGTCGGCGGCTACGTTTCGACGATCCTTGTCACGAAGGCCGGCGTCTCCTTCTGGTGGACATTGCCACTGGCAGGCCTGTTCTGCGCCTTCATCTCCGTGCTGATCGGCCTGCCGATCCTCAGACTGCGCGGCGTCTACTTCGCCATGGTCACGCTGGTTCTGACGGAAGTCGCCCGCCTGTCCGCCCTCGCCTTGCCGATCACCAACGGCGCCAAGGGCATCACCTCGATCCCGCAGCCGGGCGAACTCTCGCTTTTCGGCCTGACGATCATCCCGGACTTCGCCACGCTCTCCAATCCGCGCGTCGGCTTTTATGTCATGGCCGTGGTGCTGATGATCCTCACCTATCTCGTGCTCTGGCGCATCGTGAATTCGCGGCTCGGCCATCTCTGCCGCAGCCTCCAGCAGAATGAGGAACTGTCGGCCTCGATCGGCGTCAACACCGCTTATCTCCGCCTGCTCGCCTATGCGATTTCCTCGTTCTTCGGCGGTATCGCCGGAGCCATGTTCGCCGCCATCGCCCAGTCGATCTATCCGTCGTCCTTCGTGGTCGCCGACAGCGTGAACTTCATGCTCTACTGCTTCCTCGGCGGCCTCGGGTACGTCTTCGGCCCGATGCTCGGCACGCTGCTGCTCTATTTCGGCTGGGACCTGCTGTCGATCGCCAAGGAATACCAGCTGCTCATCTATTCCGGCGTCATGATCCTGCTCATGCTGGTTCTGCCGAACGGTGTCCTCAGCCTTCTCGACAAGAAGGAGGGCCGGGCATGACCCCGATCCTGCAGATCAAGAACATCACCAAGCGCTATGGCGGCCTGACGGCGGTGAACGACGTCACCTTCGACGTCAACAAAGGGGAAATCCTCTCGGTGATCGGCCCGAACGGGGCGGGAAAATCGACGCTGTTCAAGCTGATCTCCTCCTTCGTGCCGGCGACATCGGGCGAAGTGCTGTTCAACGGCACGCGCATTTCGAGCCTCGCGCCGCACAAGGTCGCGCAGATGGGCGTGGTGCGCACCTTCCAGGAAACGACGATCTTCCGCTCCATGACGGTGCGTGAAAACATCATCGTCTCCCACCACCTTCGCTCGAAGGCGAGCCTCCTAGGCTTCTTCATCGGCACCAGGCAGGCCAAGGAGGACGAGGCGGCGTTCGCCAAGTCGGCCGACGACATCGTCGATTTCCTGGGGCTTCAGGCGATCCGCAACGAGCTCGCCTCCAACCTGCCGCAGGGGCACCTGCGCGCGCTCGGCATGGCCATCGGCCTTGCCACCGATCCGAAGGTCATCCTGCTCGATGAGCCCTTCGCCGGCATGAACCACGACGAGACGATGAAGATGGTCAGGCTCGTCCGCCGCCTTCGCGACGAGCGTGGCGTCACTGTTCTTCTCGTCGAGCACGACATGCCCGCCGTGATGAAGATCAGCGACCGGATCGTGTGCATCAACTTCGGCCAGAAGATCGCCGAGGGCACGCCCAAGGAAATCCGCGAGAACGAGAAGGTGATCGAAGCCTATCTCGGCTCCGAAGATGCGGCGATCGGGATGTAAGCCATGACCAAGATATTGAGCGTTGAGAATATCGAACTCTATTACGACCACATCTATGCGCTGAAGGGCGTGTCGATCGATGTCGACGAAGGCGAAACCGTCGCGCTGATCGGCGCGAACGGGGCAGGCAAATCCTCGATCCTGCGGGCGATCACCGGGCTTCGTTCCGTCAAGTCGGGCCAGATCTTCTACCAGGGGCAGAAGCTGAACGGCACGCCGGCGGCCGAAATCGTGCGCCGCGGCATCTCCATGGTGCCGGAGGGACGGCGCGCTTTCCCGCTGATGTCCGTCAAGGACAATCTGCTGATGGGCGCCTTCACGCGCACCGACAAGGCGGAGATCGAGCAGACGCTGGAAAACGTGCTGACGCGCTTTCCCCGCCTGCGCGAGCGCTACCACCAGCAGGCCAGCACCATGTCGGGTGGCGAGCAGCAGATGATGGTGATCGGCCGCGCGCTGATGGCCCGTCCGAAGCTCCTGCTTCTGGACGAACCGTCGCTCGGCATCGCGCCCAAACTGGTGCAGGACATCGCCCGCGCCATCGTCGCCATCAGCCGTGACGAGAAGGTCTCCATCCTCCTCGTCGAGCAGAACAGCCGCATGGCGCTCTCCATCTCGAACCGCGCCTATGCGCTCTCCACCGGGTCGATCGCGCTGTCAGGCAATTCGAAAGAGCTGATGAACGACGACCGCATCAAGGCTGCCTACCTCGGAGGCGAACTCTGACATGAAAATCCTCGTCATCAACCCCAACACGACCGCCTCGATGACGGATCATATCGGGAAGGCGGCGCGCGCCGCCGCCTCTCCCGGCACCGACATCACCGCCGTCAACCCGGCACACGGCCCGGTCTCCATCGAAGGCTATTTCGACGAGGCGATGAGCCTTGCGGGACTGCTCGACACGATCCGCCGCAACCCCGATTGCGACGCCGTCGTCATCGCCTGTTTCGACGATACCGGCCTCGACGCTGCCCGCTGCCTCACCGACAAGCCGGTCATCGGCATCGGCGAAGCCGCCTACCATTTCGCCTCGATGATCGCCAACAAGTTCTCCGTCGTCACGACGCTTGCCCGTTCCGTGCCGGCGCTGGAACACAACCTTGCGCGCTATGGCCTCGACGCCCGCTGCGCCCGCGTGCGCTCATCCGAGGTCGCCGTGCTGGAACTGGAACAACCGGGCTCCAATGCCCGTCAGAAGATCAGCGCGGAAATCGGCGTCGCCGTCGCGGAGGATCGCGCCGAAGCCATCGTGCTCGGCTGCGCCGGCATGGCGAGCCTCGCGGCCGATCTTGCTGCCGAACACGGCCTGCCTGTGCTCGACGGCGTCTCCTGCGCGGTGAAGATGGCCGAAGCCATGGCCGGTCTCAACATGCGCACCTCCCGCCTCGGCGGCTACGCCCCGCCGCCCGCCAGCAAGCTGGAGCGGATATTCGGAGCCTGAAGGCGGCTTCACGGGTGCGTGCCCTGGATGAAACATAGGCTGCAATTATAGTATTGTTCATACGCTTGGTCGGCTTATTCACCATGGACATAGCCGGCCTGCGCATGCAATTTGCGGGCGTATTTTCGGGACGGGAGATTGCCGCATGGCGCCGAAAGCAGCCAATTCCAGCCGGGGGCGCTCGCCGGCTGTCCATCGCGCCCTGAAGCGCGCGATCCTCGATCAGGCGCTACTTCCCGGCGCGAAGCTTCCGGAAGACCTGCTCGGCGAACGCCTCGGGGTGAGCCGCACGCTCGTGCGCGAAGCCCTGGTGCGCCTCAGCGAAGAAGGCCTGGTAGACCTCACCCCCAACAAGGGCGCGACGGTCGCGCGGCCGACGCTGGAGGAAGGGTTGAACCTTTTCATCACGCGCATGGCCCTTGAACGCCTCGTCGTGGAATCGCTTTCCGGCAAGCTGACAAAGGCGCAGATCGAAACGCTGACCGCGCATATCGCAGCGGAAGAGGCCGCCAAGCCTGAGCATGCCGTGTCGATCCGCCTTGCCGGCGAATTCCACACGATCCTCGCCCAGATGACCGAGAATGCCAGCCTGATCCGCTATGTGAACGAGACCGTCGCCCGCAGCTCCCTCATCCTGGCACTCTACGGACGGCCGCATTCGTCGGATTGCGCCGTCTCGGAGCATCAGGAAATTCTCGGCCATCTCATCGCCGGCGAGACGGATGCCGCCTCCAAGCTGATGATGCACCATCTCGACGCGATCTCGACTCGCGCCCTCCTCCCCCGCGACAGCGACCGTGACATGAAGGACGTGCTCTCGGACTATGCCGTTGCGGAAGGCCTGCTCTGACCCGCATGTTCTCGTCGCGCCATCGCGCCGCCCCAAAAGACGACGTTGGAGCCTTCTGTGCCGGATGAAGCCGATATTCTCTTGAGAGAACGCATGACGATCCGCGGTGCGCTTGACGCGGACAGTTTCCTGCCGTGGATCCGCCGCCATGCCGCCAAGCTCGGCCTTTCCCAGGAAATCGTCCATAGTGGTCCAGACCGCATCGAAGTCGACCTTGCCGGCGCGCCGGAGCTCATCGATATGATGGAGGTTGGCTGCCTGCTCGGCCCGATTAACGTATGGGTTGAAACCATCGATCGCAGGCGCGTCAGCAATGCCGGTGGATAGTCGCAAAAGCCGTTATTCTGGTATTTGATCAACTTGCCAATGCGGAACTGTTTGTGCAAACGTAGAAGGGATCTTTCGCCTTCTGCAAAATCAAGCGGTTGAAGTCACTTGGAAAATATCCTCATGCCTGCGGAGCCGACGGGCTCTTGGGTTCCGGTCGCCCTTTCTTCGGATCTTCCGGCTGCAACCGTGCTGCCGGCGCGCATTCCCGCCGGCGCACTTGCTCTCTGGCGCAGCCAGTCCGGCCGTGTCGCCGCCTCTGCGGACCGATGTCCGCACCGCGGGATGAGCCTTTCGCACGGCTTCGTGCGCGGCGAGACGCTCTCCTGCATCTATCACGGCTGGAGCTACGGGCAGGCCGGGAACTGTCTGCGCATCCCCGCCCATCCCGGACTGACGCCGCCTGACGCGATCCGCACCGTCACCCACCCGGTGACGGAGGCCGATGGCGTGGTCTGGGTCGCCGTCGGCGAACCCGCTGCCGCGCCGCCGGGCCTCGCCGGCCTTGTGCCCTTGCGCTCGCTCACCGCCTTCGCCGACATCGCCGCCGTCGAGGCCGCCGCCGGCTCCAAGACGACGGCCGAAGGGCTGCTGGACGCCGGAGATATTCGCCTCCTGCTGTCGTCCACCCGAGGTGGCGAAACCCTTATCCATGTGCTGGTCTCGGCCGATGCCGGCCCTGCCGACCGTATCGCGGCGGTCCGCGCTGCCGAAGCGCTCCGTCGCGGGGCCGAAGATATCCAGAAGAAGGGAGCTGCCTGATGGCCGTGGGGCCCATGCTCGATGAATGGTACCCGGTCGGCATTTTCGGCCAACTCGACGAGGCCGGCCGCAAGACCATGCTGATGGGCGAACCGATCATGGTCGCACGCGATGGAAACGGTGATGCCAAAGTGACCGATAGCGCCGGTCGTAGCCTGCCGGTGCGCGTGCGCTACGGCCATGTCTGGACCTCGCTCGGCGATCCCAAGAAGGAACTGTTCGCCATTCCTGAGGCCGACCAGCCAGGCCGCCGCTTCGTGGATGTCGGCGTGGTGCGCGTGCGCTGCTCGCCGCTGCGCGCCGTCGAGAATTTTTTGGACATCGCCCATTTCCCCTTCGTGCACACCGATATTCTCGGCGCCGAGCCGCATACGGAAGTGCAGGCCTACAAGGTCGAGATCCGCGAGGATGTCGATGAGGTCTGGGCCACGCAGGTCGAGTTCTACCAGCCGCAGGCCGCGAAATCGGCGAGCGGCGGCATCACCACGCAATATATGTATCGCGTGGCCGGGCCGACCTCCACCGTACTCTACAAGACCTGCCCGCCGCGGCCGAGCGAATGGGACGTCATCACGCTTTTCGTGCAGCCGCTCGCGGAAGATCTCTGCGATGTCTGGCCATGGATGGCACTGTTCGACGACGACACGCCGATGACCGATCTCATCCATTTCCAGCAGACGATCTTCCTGCAGGACCGCTCGATCCTGGAAAACCAGGTGCCGCGCCTCCTGCCGCTCGATCCGGGCATGGAAATGCCGACGCGCGCGGACCTGACCTCCGTCGCCTACCGGCGCTGGCTGAAGCGTCACAACTATACCTATGGCGCGCAGCTGGTGGCGCAATGATGAAGCTTTACGACTACATTCTCTCGCCGAGCTGCTACAAGGTGCGCCTGATGGCGGCGCTGACGGACACCAAGCTCGACCTGCGCGCCGTGGATTTCCATCCCGGCCTCGAACATCGCGGCCCGGAACTCCTGGCGCTCAACCCGGCCGGCTCCATCCCCATCCTTGAAGACGGCGACGTGCTCCTGACCGAGTCCTCGGCCATGCTCGTCTATCTCGCGGCGAAAGCCGCACCGGGCTGGCTTGCCGGCAGCGATGCGCAAGAAGCTGCCCGCGTGCAGCAATGGCTCTCCTTCTCCGGTCGGCTCACGGCAAGTCTCGGCGGTGCGCGTCTGCACGAAATGCTGCTACGGCCGGGCGATATCGGCGCCCTGCGGGCATCGGGCATCGCCGCCCTCCGCGAGCTAGAACTCGGCCTCGTCGAACAGGCGGAGCGCGGACGGAAATTTCTCGCGGCCGACCGGCCGACCGTGGCCGATATCGCCTGCTTCCCCTATGTGGCGCTTGCGCCCGACGGCGGCGTGCCGCTCGATCCCTATCCGGCAATCCGCCTCTGGTCGCGTCGGCTCCGCTCGCTCCCCGGCTTCATCGAAATGCCCGGCATCCACCGGCTGCACGAATTGAAGCCCGAGCCGCAGCTCGAAACGGGCGAGGCGTGACATGAGCGGCCATCTCCTGAAGAACTGCGCCGCCGTGATCGTCAACGATGGCAGCGGCCCCAAGGTCCGACGCAATGTCGACCTCCTCACCGAGGGACCCGCCATCAAGGCCATCGGCGAGAACCTGCCAGCCGGCCTGGGCGTTCAGGTACAGGACGCGACCGGCTGGTTCGTCTATCCCGGCCTCGTCAACACGCATCACCATTTCTTCCAGTGCTTCGTGCGCAACCGCGCCGATCTCGACTGGACGAAACTGTCCGTCATCGAGTGGCTGGACCGCATCTATCCGATCTTCTCGCAGCTCAACGAGGAATGCTTCTATCATTCCTCCGTCACGGCCATGGCCGAGCTGATCAAGCACGGCTGCACCACCGCCTTCGACCACCAGTACAATTTCCCGCGCCATGCCGGAAAGCGGCTGATCGACCGGCAATTCGAGGCGGCGAACCTTTTGGGCATGCGCTTCCACGCCGGCCGCGGCGGCAACACGCTGCCGAAATCCGAGGGATCGACCATTCCCGACGCCATGCTGGAGACGACGGACGAGTTCATCGCCGATTGTGCCCGCTTGATCGACACCTATCACGACGCAAAACCCTTCAGCATGCGCCAGGTCGTCGTCGCGCCCTGCCAGCCGGTCAACTGCTACCGCGAGACCTTCGTGGAATCCGTGGCGCTGGCGCGTGACCGCGGCGTCTTCCTGCACACCCATGTCGGCGAGGGCGAAAGCCCGGTCATCGCGGCACGTCATGGCAAGCGGACTGTCGACTATCTGGAGGAGCTGGGTTTCACCGGTCCGGACGCCTTCTACGCTCATTGCTGGGAACTGACGCATGACGAGCTGAAGACCATGGCGGCGAGAGGCACCGGCGTTTCCCATTGCCCGGAGCCGGTCTATCTCGTCGGCGCCGAGGTCACCGACATTCCCGCCATGGCCGCCTTCGGCCTGCGCGTCGGCCTCGGCTGCGACGGCGCTGCCTCTAACGACAATTCCAACCTGATGCACTGCCTGCATTCGGCCTATATGCTGCAATGCCTCGTCGCCTCGACGCGCGAGCATCCCGTGCCCGATCCGGCCGATTTCCTCGGCTATGGCACAACGGGCGGCGCGAGCCTGCTCGGCCGGCCGGATATCGGCCGGCTGGCACCCGGCATGGCTGCCGACCTCTTCGCCATCGACACGCGCCGCATGGACTATGTCGGCACGCGTCGTGATCCCATAAGCCTCATCCCGCGCGTCGGCATCGGCATGGCAACGGACATGACGATGATCAATGGCCGCATTGTCTGGCAGGACGGTGAATTCCCCGGCCTCGATGAGGCCAAGCTCGCCGCCGACGCAGAAGCGGCACTCGCCACCGTAGAATTCTAAAAAACCAACCAGAGGGAACCATCATGACCAACCTGACCCGCAGAAACCTGATGAAGGCCGCGGCCGCCACCGGCCTTGCCGGCGCGCTCGGCAGCCGCCTCGCCTTTGCCGCCGACGAGCCGCTCGGCATCACGCTCGTCGTGCCCTCGCCGATCGGCGACGTGGGCTGGGGTCACGCGCTTTCCGCCAGCCTGGAACCGGTGAAGGCCAAGTACGGCGACAAGGTGAAGGTCACGGTGCTGGAAAACATCATGGAAGGCCCGGATGCCGACCGCATAATGACCAAGACGGTAGCCGACGGGAACAAGTTCCTGATCGCCGGCTCCTTCGGCTACCAGAACGGCGCGCTTCAGGTCGCCCGCCGCGACCCCGGCGTCACCGTGCTGCACGCCTCCGGCTTCCAGGTCGCGCCGAACTTCTCCCCCTTCGCCGCGAAGTATTTCCAGGGTACCTACCTGCTCGGCATGGCCGCCGCCGCCGTCTCGAAGACCGGCAAGCTCGGCTCCGTCTCGGCCTTCGCCATTCCCGAACTCATCACCTCGATCAACGCCTTCACGCTCGGCGCCCAGGCCGTGAACCCGGATATCGAAGTCTCCGTCGTCTGGGTCAATTCCTGGTTCGATCCGGCCAAAGAGCAGGAAGCGGCAAAGGCACTGATCGCGCAGAAATGCGACGTGATCTTCTCCAATGCGCAGGATACGCCGTCGGTTGTGGCGGCCTGCGAAGATGCCGGTGCCTATTCCTTCAACCTGAATTCCTCGATGAAGAAATACGCCGAGAAGACCTATCTCGGCTGCGTCGCGACCGACTGGTCGCCGTTCTTCCTGGCCTCGGTCGAAGCGCATCTGGCCGGCACCTTCAAGGGCGCCAATGCCTTCCTCGGCGTGGCCGACAAGGTGGTGCAGGTCACGGACTGGAATCCCGCCATCCCGGCCGACACGATGACGAAGATCAAGGAAACCGAGGCCAAGATCGCCGACGGCAGCTTCTCGCCCTTCGCCGGCCCGATCGCCAAGGCGGACGGCAGCGAGGGTGTCGCGGCCGGCGCCGTCATGACCGACCCCGAGATCATCGCGATGGACTGGCACGTCAAGGGCGTCGCCACCCCGCTGCCGAAGTAAGTCCATGACCCCGCCCCTCCTGTCGCTGCGCGGCATCTCGAAGAGCTACGGACCGATCAAGGCCAACCAGGGTATCGACCTTGACGTGGCCGACCGGTCGATCCATGCGATCCTCGGCGAGAACGGGGCGGGCAAATCGACGCTGATGAAACTCATCTACGGCGTCGAACAGCCGGACGACGGCACAGCCACCTGGCAGGGCGAGCCTCTCGCCCTCGCCTCCCCCGCCGAGGCGCGGCGGCAGGGCATCGGCATGGTCTTCCAGCATTTTTCGCTGTTCGAGACGCTGACGGTGGTGGAAAACATCCGCCTCGTCGTGCCGGGCAAGAAGGCCGAGCTGACCAAGCGCATCCGCACGCTCGGCCGCGATTTCGGCCTGGAGGTCGATCCGCTGGCCCATGTGCACGCACTCTCCGTCGGCGAGCGCCAGCGGGTGGAGAT
This sequence comes from Shinella sp. M31, assembly GCF_049199205.1. Lineage (NCBI taxonomy): Bacteria > Pseudomonadati > Pseudomonadota > Alphaproteobacteria > Hyphomicrobiales > Rhizobiaceae > Shinella > Shinella sp. M31. The sequence goes on from NZ_JBLZPH010000071.1 coordinate 20,788, forward strand.
CATCCGCTGCCTGATGACCAATCCGAAGCTTCTGATCCTCGACGAGCCGACCTCGGTCCTGCCGCCGCAGCTGGTGGAAAAGCTCTTCGACACGCTGCGGCGCCTGCGCGACGGCGGCGTTTCCATTCTCTTCATCTCGCACAAACTCGAAGAAATCCGGGCGATCTGCGACCGCGCGACGATCCTGCGCGCCGGCCGCGTGACCGGCAATGTCGATCCGCGCGAGCACGATGCGCATGATCTCGCCCGCATGATGATCGGCCGCGACATGACCGAGCCGATGCCGGCCGAGCCCCGGAGCGGCGGCGACAAGCAGCTCGAGATCATCGGCCTCGACCATACGCCCGACGATCCCTTCGCCGTGCCGCTCGCCGATATCAATCTGACGGTGCGTGCCGGCGAGATCCTCGGCATCGCCGGCGTTTCCGGCAACGGCCAGAGCGAGCTCGCAGCTTTGATCTCCGGCGAGGCACGGCTCTCCCGCCATGAGAAGGATCGTATCTTCATGATGGGCGCCGATGTCGGCCAGCTCGGTCCGGCGGCGCGCCGCGCGCGCGGCTTCGCCTTCGTGCCGGAAGACCGGCTCGGCCGCGGCGCGGTGCCCGAAATGTCGCTGGTGCTGAACGGGCTGCTCACCGCCCATCCGCTGAAACTCCTGAAAAACGGCCTGGTGGATCAGGCGCAGGCCACTGCTTTTGCCGAAACCTGCATCCGCGACTACGACGTGCGCACGCCGGGCCCGCAGGCGGAAGCCGGGGCACTCTCCGGCGGCAACCTGCAAAAATTCATCGTCGGCCGCGAGATCATGCTGGCGCCGAAACTGCTCTTCGTCGCCCAGCCGACCTGGGGCGTCGATATCGGTGCCGCCTTCGCCATCCGCCGCCGGCTGATCGCGCTGCGCAATGCCGGCATGGCGATCCTCGTCATATCGGAAGAGCTGGAAGAACTGTTCGAACTCGCCGACACGATCCAGGTGCTCTATCACGGCCGCCTCAGCCCGCCGCTGGTGACGCGCGACACCAGGCCGGAAGAGATCGGCCGCTACATGATGGGCGCAAAGCCGGAAAAGGCCGACGCATGAGCATGACGCATTTTCTGCCCAATCTCGTGCGCCGCGAACGCGCCTCGCGCAAGGCGATGCTGCTTGCGCCGCCGCTGGCGCTCGCCGCCGCGATCCTGCTCAATCTCGCGCTCTATGTGCTGATGGGCCGCGATCCCGCGGCCGTCGTGCATGCCATGCTGCTGGAACCCTTCATCTCGTGGTCGTCGTTTTCCGAGGTGCTGTTGAAGACCGGGCCGCTGCTCCTCATCGCCCAGGGTCTCGCCATCGGCTTCCGCGCCAAGGTGTTCAACATCGGCGCGGAAGGGCAGTTCATCCTCGGCGCGATCTTCGCTTCCGCCATCCCGATCTGGTTTCCGCAGGCGACGGGCGGCTGGATCTGGCCCGCCATGCTGCTGATCGGCGCCATCGGCGGCGCGCTCTGGGCCGGCATCACCGCCTTCTGGCGCGTGCGGCTCAACGCCAACGAAATCCTCGTCTCGCTGATGCTGAGCCTGGTGGCTGCGCAAGTGCTCTATTACCTGCTGCTCGGCCCCTGGAAGGATCCGAACGGCTTCAATTTCCCGCAATCCGTGATGTTCCAGTACGACGCCATGGTGCCGACGCTGTTTGCCGGCACGCGCGTCAACGTCTCGCTTCTGATCGCGCTCGCACTCTCGCTCGCCGCCTGGGTCTTCATGCAGAGAAGCTTCATGGGCTACAAGCTGCAGGTCGGCGGCCTTGCGCCGCGCGCGGCCGGCTATGCCGGCTTCAGCGAAGGCGGAGCGATCTGGCTGTCGCTGCTGATCGGCGGTTTCGCCGCGGGCCTTGCGGGCGCGGCGGAGGTCGCAGGCCCCCTCGGCCAGCTTCAGCGTTCGATCTCCACCGGCTACGGCTATTCCGCGATCATCGTCGCCTATCTCGGCGGCCTGCACCCCATAGGCATCGTCGTCTCCTCGCTTGTCATGGCGGCGATCTCGATCGGCGGCGACAATGCCATGGTCTCGGCAAACCTGCCGATCGCCGCCGTGCGCGTCTTCCAGGGCAGCCTGCTGCTCGCCTATCTCGTCGCCGTCGCCTTCGTGCGCTATCGCCTCGAATGGCCGCATGTCACCGCGCGGAGCCCGTCATGAACGCCGTCGAATTCATCCTCGCCGGCATGCTGGCGGCGGCAACGCCCTTCCTGCTCGCAGCCCTCGGCGAACTGGTCGTCGAGCGCGCCGGCGTGCTCAATCTCGGCGTCGAGGGGCTGATGGCCTTCGGCGCGGCCATCGCCTTCATCATCGTCTATCACGGCGGCGGGCATTTCATCGCTTTCGTCGCCGCCGGGATCTGCGGCGCGCTGCTCTCGCTCGTCTTCGCCCTTATCGCGCTCGGCTTCCGCGCCAACCAAGTCGCGACGGGACTTGCCATCGGTATCCTCGGCCAAGGCCTGTCGGCCCTTTTCGGCAAGAGCTACGAGAGCCTGACGGTGAAAGGGCTCCCGAAGTTCGGTATTCCAGGCCTTTCCGACCTGCCCGTCATCGGCGGCCTCTTCGTGCAGGACCTCGCCGTTTGGCTGTCGCTTCTGGCGACGCTCGGCATCTGGGCGACCTTCGCCTTCACCAAGACGGGCCTCGTCATTCGCGCCGTCGGTGAAAATCCGAAGGCCGCGCATGCCATCGGTTATCCGGTCATCGCCGTGCGCGTCGCCGCCGTCGCCTTCGGCGGCATGATGGCCGGTTTTGCCGGCGCCTATGCCTCGGTGGTCTATACGCCGCTCTGGGCCGACGGCATGATCGCCGGCCGCGGCTGGATTGCGATCGCCCTTGTCGTCTTCGGAACCTGGCTGACGGGCCGCGTCTTCCTCGGCGCCTGCCTGTTCGGCGCGGTCTCGCTGATGAGCCTTGCCGCCCAGACGACCGGCCTCGATCTGCCCTCGCAGCTCCTGTCGAGCCTGCCCTATATCGTCACCATCATCGTGCTCGGCATCATCTCCGCCGACCGCCGCCTGCTCAAGCTCAACGGCGTGGCTTCGCTTGGAGAACCCTTCGAACGGTGATTTTCATGCTGCTGGCGAACAATATTCCATTTAGGGCCACTGATAGGCCGCCGACGGGCTTGAATGGATTTGCATCACGCGTAAGACTATAATCCATAGGATTGTTCTCGGCCTTGCCAACACAACGCGAATAAGCGGTTGCAGGGGCGCAGGACGATGCTTAAGCTACAGCAGTGGCCACAACGGCACTGAGATCACGAGGATAACATGGCAACCGGCACCGTAAAGTTTTTCAACCAGGATAAGGGCTTCGGCTTCATCACTCCCGACAATGGCGGGGCAGACGTTTTTGTCCATGTATCCGCAGTGCAGGCAGGCGATTCGCTCCGCGACGGCACGAAGGTCAGCTACGACATCGGCCAGGACCGCAAGACCGGCAAGTCGAAGGCCGAAAACGTTCGCTTGGTTTAAGCGTGACTTTGGGGGGACGGCTCGCCGTCCCCTTTCCACCGCGCGTCCACAGGGCGCCGGCCAGACAGGGCAATAGCCGCCGTCAACCATGAGCGATTCGACGCTCCGGAATGTCAGTGCGACATTCCCTCTCTTGCCGATGTCCACGGCATGTAAACAACCCCCTTTCCACCATGCGTTTCGGCTCCAGGCAGCGATCCAATTCTGCGCGCCGTTTGTGGGGCCAGCAAATCGTCTGTATGTTCCGTTACATGATCGACCATCGCGGGGAGATGAGTATGCACAGCAGGGGGCAGTGTTTGCCGCTTTTCGCTCGACCATTCGTATGGACGGTCCTGAGCGTCCTCGCTCTCGGCTTTGACACACCGATGGCGCTGGCTGCGCAAGACGACTGCGGTTCCCAGGGCGCCGCTATCGTCAAAAATGCCTATCCGGCAGCGCAAGAAATCCCCGACCAAGGTTTCGAGGTCGATGGTGCGACCATCAAGGTCTCCGCGAGCGCCGACGACGACCCGCATGCCGTCGTCTGCCGGGTCTGGCCGGCTCGGCCCGAACTCACGCTGGTAGCCGTGCCGCTGATGACACGTCAATCCGATGACAGCAACGAGGGCGATCTCGAACTGCTCGTCGTCAACAGCAGCGATTCCGCGGTCAGGCAACGATTGCGCCTGCCGCATCTCATGAACGATGATGCCCTGTACATTTCCAGCATCGCATTCGATACGGCGCGCTATCGCCTGGCCCCCGGCAATATGGCCTTCGGGCTGCGCGTGTCGCTGCGGGGCAGCTCACGCCCAAATCCCTTCGGCGAAACGACGCTCTGGCTCTTCCGGATCGACGACAAGGAGCGCCTCGCGCCCGTACTGGACAGCCTCATCGTCTCAAGCAACCAGGGGGAATGGGATACGAACTGTGCCGGCGAGTTCCACACCACCGAGCGCACTCTCTCCATGGTGCCCTCCGCCGGGAATGCCATCGCCGATATCGTGGTCGACGAGACCAACACGACGACCATCAGCAAACCGGACAAGGATGGCACGTGCACCGATACCGGGACGGAAAGCAGCAACAGCTACCGGCTACACTATGAAGCCTCCGCTTATCGTGCTCCGGAGGGGCTGAAGCGACCCGAGTAGGTTCGGCGTTCCGCGTTCGCCGACAATGGGATATCCTCGGTCCCGCCGCCATGCTACGACGCGCCCGAACAAGGCCGTGAGATACTCCGATGCTTCCCTGGATCCAGCTTGATCGTGCAACCATTCCCGGTGATGGCGGTGAGCTGCGCCTGAAGCAGCGCGGCAGCGAATTTTCCATCATGCTCGGCTCCACGGAGCTTATGAACAGCAGGCTGAGCGGTTCGGAAGAAGCCTTGGCGACGCTGAGCTGCGAGCGCATTGCCGGCCGGAAGAACGCCCGCATGCTGATCGGCGGTCTCGGTATGGGCTTCACCTTGCGGGCGGCTCTCGGCGCGTTGCCGCAAGATACGTCGGTCGTCGTCGCCGAACTGGTGCCGGCCGTCGTCGAATGGGCGCGCGGACCGATGGCGGACCTGCATGCCGGCACACTCGACGATCCCCGTGTCGATATCCATGTCGGCGATGTCGGCGCCCTCATTCGCACGAAGACGGGCGCCTTTGACGCCATTTTGCTGGATGTCGACAACGGCCCCGATGGGCTGACGCGCGCCTCCAATGACGGCCTCTACAGCCAAAAGGGCCTACGCGCCGCCAAGGCCGCCCTGCGTCCGAACGGCGTGCTCGCCGTGTGGTCGTCGGCACCCGACAGCGCCTTTACCCGCCGATTGGGCGAAGCGGGTTTTGCCACCGACGAGGTGCGCGTGCGCGCCAGCACCAAGAACAGCGGCGCCCGCCATGTCATATGGATGGCGACCAAACGATAAACGCCCTGCGTTATGATTGTCAGGCTCGAACCCGGAAGAAACCGAATGGATGAGCAATCGGAAGTGATGACGATATCCAGCCGCAGCGATTTCGCCCAATGGGCCATTGAGCGCGCCAAGGCAATCGTCGCGGAGGAAGGTGGAAACCTGGCGCTTGCCGCCCGCGACGGCGACGATGCGCAAATCGCCGATACGGCGAATGCATTGGGCCAGGCCATCGTCACCGCGCTTGTCGAGGTTTTCGACGGACTGGTTTCGCCGGAATAGTCGCCTCCTTGCCATGACTTTCCCCGCGACAGAACGGGATACAGTTTTGCATACTATTTTATCGAACGAAGCACCTCGAAAGCAGACTTTTGATTTTCGGATGCGCCGCCGACTGGGCGTTCTGTTTTACGCATCGACTTTAAGGATCCCACGGCGATAGCTGCCCGGCAGGGCCTGCCGGCACTCCTGGAAGCATCGCAAAGCGCATCTTCAGATTTTCGATGAACGGTAGCGAGCGAATCCTGACAATTTACATCAGTCAATGTTTATTGACATTGTATACAATATAGTCATAGCATGATGAAGCGAGAAGCACATATGGTTCTTCCGGATGACAGACTTCAACGTCACCCGAAGTCAGCGAGAATGCCGATGAACGTCGACAGCAGGACCGACAGCCACCTCTCCCCGCGCACGACCCTCGTGCTGTCCCGGTCCGAAATCGAGGGGCTGGTGACCATGGCCGAGGTGATCGAAGCCGTGGAAGAGGCCCACGCAGACATGTCCGGCGGCACGGCCGCACAGCCGGCGGCAGTTGCGATGAAGCTGCCTTCCGGCAGCGGCGCCTTCCTGGCAATGCCCGCACTTGCCGATCGTCAGGGCCTTGCCATCGTCAAGCTGCTTGCCGACATTCCCGACAATACCGCGCGGAGCCTGCCGATGCAGCGGTCGGTGGCCCTGCTGGTTTCGCAGGATACCGGCGCACCGGTGGCAATCTTCCACGGCCAGATTCCCACTCGTATCCGCACGGCCGCCGCCAGCGCCGTCGCGACACGCCACCTCTCCCGCGCCGATAGCCGCGTTCTCGGCCTGATCGGCGCCGGCGATCTCGCCGTCGAGCATGTGCACGCCATCCGCGAAGTCCGTGCAATCGAACGGGTCGTGGTATGGTCGCGCTCGCAGGCCACCGTCGCCCGCTTCATCGAACGGGTCGGCTGCGATTTCCCCGACCTCGCGCTGGAAGGCGCCGCTGCGCCGGAAGACGTCTTCGCGGCAGCCGATATCGTCTGCACGCTGACACCCTCCCGCGAACCGCATGTAAAGGGCGCCTGGTTCAAACCTGGCCAGCATATCAACGCCGTCGGTGCACCGCCGCGTCCGGACCATCGCGAAATCGACTCCGCCGGCATGGCGCGGGCTCAGGTCTTCCTCGACAGCCTGCCCATAGCCATGCACGATTCAGGCGACTTGCTTTTGGCCATTGCAGACGGTGCCATCACCGCAGAACAGGCCTCCACCGAAATCGGCGACGTGATCACCGGCGCCGCCACGGGCCGAACGTCTGCGGAGGACATCACCCTGTTCAATTCCGTGGGTCTCGCCATTCAGGATCTCGCGATCGGCAACCTGATCGTCGCCAGCGCCCGCGCGAAGGGCATCGGCCGGGAAATCGACCTCACAGCCTGAGGCCGTAACGGCACGAAAAACCACGCTCTGGAGAAGAGCGGGACTGCTTGGGGGGTAGGATTCGCCTTGCGGATCGACCGCGCGACGGTCGGCATCGCGCAGCAATATGCCTTATGACTACGGCGCGGTCGCAATCGTCTTCTGCATCCCGCATTCCTCGACCAGCGTGAAGAGAGGCTCCAGAAGTGTGGTGATGCCGGATCGACGAGCCGAAGATCCGATGTCACCACACATCTCTCACTTTTGGAACATGGGGCGCGGCGTCGCCCCGCCCGTTGTCAGGCAGCCTTTGCCTTGGCGACCGTTTTATTGATCGCGGTCACAGCAAGGTTCGTCAGCTTGTTGTTCGTCGCCTTCTCCTGGTCGAGGATTTCGCTGAGAAGCTTGTGCGCCTCATCATGGCCGAGATCCTTCGCCCATTCGCGCAGGGAACCATAACGGGCGATTTCATAATGCTCGACAGCCTGGCACGCAGCCAGAAGCCCGGCATCCAGCGCCGTCCCCTCGGCTTCCTTCATCAAGCCATCGGCTTCCTTGATCAGTCCCTCGATGGCGTCGCATTTTTCGCCGGAGGCCTTCTTGCCGATGGACTTGAACACCTGCTCCAGCTTGGTGATCTGCTCTTTGGTTTCGGCAAGATGCTCTTCCGCCGCCTTCTTCAACTCAGGGCTCTTGGCCGCCTTGGCGACCTTCGGCAGCGCCTTGGTGATGGCGTTTTCAGCGTAGTAGACGTCCTGCAGCGTATGCTCGAAAATATCGGATAGCGATTTCATGGTGTTTCTCCTTCCGCATGAATGCGCCGGAGAAATCAACGAGGAGCGTAATCGTTCCGCGACCGCGAGAATTGTCTTGCATGCGCAGGGCTAGCCTTTCCTGTTTCTGGCGAAGGTCTGGCGGGCTTGCTTGATCGCGTCATGGTGCTTCTCCGCCCAAATCCAGACGCCGCAAAACGCCTGGCTCAAGCTTTCGCCGAGCGGCGTCAGCGTGTAGTCGACATGCGGCGGGATGACGGGATGCACAGTGCGATGAACAAGGCCGTCCTCCTCCATGCGCCGCACCGTCTGGGTCAGCATTTTCTGGCTGATGCCGCCGACGGCCTTTCCGAGCTGGGTAAAGCGCAACGTTCCCCGTTCCTGCAACGCCTCCAGGATGAGCATCGTCCATTTGTCGGCGACCTTACCGATGATGTCCTCGACGAGCGCCTCGATTTCCGGATCGACATGCTCGGGAACGGAACCGCGCAGCTGTTCTTCCATTTCAGGATCTGCGATTGCCCGGCGCATCAGACACTCTCCTTTTGGTGCGTACAACTCTTTTCGGTGCCTACTTTGGAATGGAGAGTATGACCCCTAATTTTCTGAAGAACAACAGCAACGAGGTTTACATCCATGCAGGCAAGCAACAACACCATTCTCATCACCGGGGGCGGCTCGGGCATCGGCGAGGCACTCGCCCATCGGTTCCACGATCTCGGCAACACCGTCATCATCGCCGGACGGCGGCTTGAGACGTTGCAGCAGGCTATCGGAGATCGTCCGAACATCCACGCCCTTCCGCTCGACATCGACAGTGCGGAAAGCATTTCGGCATTTGCCAAGACGGTCATCGCCGATTTTCCCAGCCTGAACGTACTGATCAACAATGCCGGCATCATGCGCATGGAGGCGCTGGAAGCATCGCGTGATCTCGCGGACGCGGAAACGACGATCACCACCAACCTGCTCGGCCCGATCCGCCTGACCAATGCGCTCATCGACCATCTGAGCACGCAATCCGATGCCGCGATCGTCAATGTCAGCTCAGGTCTCGCCTTCGTGCCTTTGACGGCGACGCCGACCTACTCCGCCACGAAGGCCGCCATTCACAGCTACACAGTCTCGCTTCGCGAGGTCCTGAAAGGCAGGATAGAAGTGATCGAACTGGTGCCACCGGCCGTTCAGACCGAACTCACACCGGGCCAATCGACACGCGAGGGATATCTTCCGCTCCGGGACTTCATCGATGAGGTCATGGCACTTTTCCAGCAGCAGCCCACGCCGCCGGAAATTCTTGTGCAACGCGTCGGCTTCCTGCGAAACGCCGAGGCGGAACAACGCTTCGACGCCACTGTCGCAGCGCTCAACGACTTTGCCCGCAAGGCCCGTGCGGACACGTGAAGCAAGGGCTCACGCCCGGGGATCAAGGCGCCCGATATCCGGGCGCCTTCATGCTTGCCTCAATCGAGCAGTTCGGCCGGCACCTTGCCGCCATTATCGGCCAGGGCCTTCATCAGCGCCTTGTGCAACCACACATTCATCGTTGCGGAATCGTTCTTGTCGCCTTTGAACCCCAGTTCATCGGCCAGTTCCTTGCGTGCCGAGAGGCTGGAATCCAGATCGAGCGCCTTCATCATGTCGACAATGGAGTGCCGCCAGTCGAGTTTCTGACCGTTCTTCTTCACGGCGGCATCCATGACGGCCGCGACATCGACAGAACCGGCATTTCCCGAGGTCGCAGGGTCGGAATGAGCCCCCGAAAGCGTCGCGGTGACATCATCACCGAGCGCCGGTGTCGCGACCTTTTCCGCCTTGCCCTGGTCCGTTTGGCCGCCGAGGGTGGGGGTCGCGGCCATATCTGCGGTGGCGGGCTTTTCCGCACCAGCGGTTACGGCGTGATCCGGCGCTGCGGCCGGATGTCCAAAAAGTTTCTCCTTGATGCGGCTGAAAATGCTCATTGATCGTCTCCTTTGGGTCATGACGTCGAAAGGATAGCGCCTTGCCCCCGCGTTTCAATACACGGGACACCAGCCCCGAGCGCCATCCGCGCAAAACCGCGCTCACTGATTCAAGCCACCGTCAGAGATCCTTGGCAAGGCGCAGCGCGTCGTAGATCGCCGCATGCGTGTTGCGGGCGGCGACGGCGTCGCCGATGCGGAAGAGCTGGTAGGCGCCGTCGGGATTGCGAGCGACGGTCTGCGGCGCACCGTCGAGCAGCTCGTCATAGGACACCTCGCCGAGGTTCTTCGACCCCGGCTTCAGCTCGAAATAGAGATCGTCGAGCGGGATGGTGCCGTGGTTGACGACGATCTGGTCGACGATGCGCTGCTTAGAAACGCCGCCATAATCGCTGCCGACATGGGCGATGAGCTGGTTGCCGCTCTTTTCCGCCGCCTCCAGGCGATAGGTGACGGTGAAGGTCGTGTCGAGCTTCTGCAGCGAGCGCATGTAGGGCACGAGGTTCATGGCCATGACCTCGGGCGCGAAGGCGCGGTCCGGCGTCATGATCTCGACCTTGCCGCCCGCCTTGGCGATGAACTCGGCGGCCTGCAGGCCGGCATGGTCGCCGGCATCGTCATAGATGAGCACATTGGTGCCCGGCTTCACGTCACCCGAGATGATATCCCAGGACGACACCACCAGCTCGTTGCCCTTGGTCAGCACATCGGTATGCGGCAAGCCACCCGTCGCGATGATCACGACATCGGGGTTTTGCGCCGTGATCGCACCGGCATCCGCCCAGGTGTTGAAGTGGAACGTGACGCCCAGCTTCTCGCACTGGCTCATGCGCCAGTCGACGATGCCGATCATTTCGCGGCGACGCTCGCTCTGCGCCGTCAGCCGGATCTGGCCGCCCGGATTGTTCGCTGCTTCGAAGACGACGACGGCATGCCCGCGCTCTGCGGAGACGCGCGCCGCCTCCAGGCCGGCAGGGCCGGCGCCGACAACGACGATCTTCCGGCGCACATCCGCCTTCGGGATGCTGTGCGGCATGGTCTCCTCGCGGCCGGTCGCCGCATTATGGATGCAGAAAGCCAGGCCGCCCTGGTAGATGCGATCGAGACAGTAGTTCGCCCCGACACAGGGGCGGATGTCGTCCTCGCGCTTCTCGATGATCTTGCGCAGGATATGCGGGTCGGTCATGTGGGCGCGGGTCATGCCGATCATGTCGACCTTACCGGACGCGATCGCATGACGCGCGGTGGCGACATCCTGGATCTTCGCCGCATGGAAGGTCGGGAACTTGGTCGCCGCCCGCACATCGCCGGCAAAGTCCAGATGCGGCGCGCTCGCCATGCCCTGGATCGGAATGACATCGGTCAGGCCGGGATCCGTGTCGATATGGCCGCGGATGACATTGAGGTAGTCGATCAGGCCGCTTTCCTTGAGACGACGGGAGATTTCCAGGCCTTCGGCCTTTCCGGTCCCGCCGGGCAGACATTCGTCTGCCGTGTAGCGCACGCCGAGGATGAAGTCGTTGCCCACGCGCTCGCGCATCGCCTTGAACACGTCGAAACAGAAGCGCAGGCGGTTGTCGAGCGAGCCGCCATAGGGGCCGTCGAGCTCATTGGTCAGCGGCGAGGTGAACTGGTCGATGAGATGGCCGTAGGCTTCCAGCTCGACGCCATCCATGCCGCCGGCCTTCATGCGCTCGGCCGCATCGGCAAAATCCTTGATGATGCGCTCGATATCCCAGTCTTCCAGCTTCTTTGGGAAGGCGCGATGCGCGGCTTCGCGATGGTGCGAGGGAGCGACGACGGGCAACCAGTCGCCCTTGTCCCAGCGGGTACGGCGGCCGAGATGGGTGAGCTGGATCATGATCGCCGCGCCCTCTTCGTGCACGGCGTCGGTCATCTCGCGGATCCACGGGACAATCTCGTCCTTGTAGGCGAGCAGGTTGTTGAAGACCGGCGGGCTGTCCTTCGAGACGGCCGCGGAGCCCGCCGTCATCGTCATCGCCACTCCGCCCCGCGCGCGCTCCACCGTATAGGCGCGGTAGCGGCCCTTCGGCATGCCGTCCTCCGGGTAAGCCGGCTCGTGCGAGGTGACGATGATGCGGTTGCGCAGTGTCAGGTGTTTGAGCTGATAGGGCTGCAGCAGGGGGTCGTTCGACATGCGCCAAGGCTCCGGGTTTGACGGGTTTCGCGGCAAAGCTAGGTGGGAATGTACACTCATGTCAACTGCGAAAACATTGCCATCTTTAAAATTGACATATATGTACATTTACTTGCCAAGCCAGACCGTCTTTGTTAGGAGGTTGTATGGAACAGGCAACGATCGACAGCGGCTGGCGCGGCTCCCAGGAGGGATGGCTGGAGGCTGCCTATGAGGCCCTGCTCGAATCCGGCGTGGATTCGGTAAAGATCCTGCCGCTCGCCAAACGACTGAACCTCTCCCGCACCAGCTTCTACTGGTTCTTCAAGGACCGGGAGGAGCTGCTGAATGCGTTGATCGCGCGGTGGCGGGAGAAGAACACCGGCAATATGGTGAAGCGGTCCGAAGCCTATGCGGAATCCCTGCCCGAAGCCATGCTGAACGTCTTCGACTGCTGGCTGGACAAGGATCTGTTCGATTCCCCTTTCGAATTTGCCGTTCGCAGCTGGGCGCTGCAATCGGAAGACATTCTCCAGGAGGTGCGGCGGGCCGACCAGACGCGGCTGGAGGCTCTGATCCGCATGTTCATGCGCTTCGGCTATGACGAGACGGCCGCCGACGTCCGCGCGCGGACGACCTACCTCGTCCAGATCGGCTACATCTCCATGCAGGCGCAGGAGGACATCGCGCTGCGCATGAAGCGCATCCCGGAATATATCACGATCTATACCGGCCAGACGCCGCGCCGGAACGAGCTCGACCGTTTCTTCGCCCGCCACGGTTACCGGCCCGACTGAGCCTGAAGCGAAACGGCTGCCCTACCCTTTCGACGAATCCCGCCAGGCGCGCTCGAACGGCAGACGCCAGGCATGCGGCGCGATGAGCTGGTGGATCGACTTCGGCCCCCAGCCGCCCTGATCGTAGAGCCGCACCGGCGGCGGATTGTCGAGCAGCGGTTGAGAAACCTCCCAGAGCCGCTCGATGCCCTCGGCGGTGGTGAACAGCGTGTGGTCGCCGCGCATGGCGTCGAGGATCAGCCGTTCATAGGCCTCCAGCACCTCGCCGATCAGGCCGGTCTCGCTCATAGCGAATTGCAGTGACAGCTTGTCGAGCCGGAAACCCGGGCCCGGACGCTTGCCATAGAAGGAAAGCGAGACCTTGGAGGCATCGGCCAGATCGAAGGTCAGATGGTCGGGTCCTTGCGCACCCACGCCGGAGCCCGGCGGGAACATCGATTTCGGCGGCTCGCGGAAGGCGATGGAGATGATGCGCTGCCCCTCGGCCAGACGCTTGCCCGTGCGCAGGAAAAAGGGCACGCCGGCCCAGCGCCAATTGTCGATCGCGCATTTCAGCGCGATGAACGTATCCGTGTCGCTCTCGGGATCGACGCCCGGCTCCTTGCGGTAACCGATATACTGGCCGCGCACCACGTCGCGCGGTTCGATCGGCAGCATGGAGCGGAACACCTTGTTCTTCTCCTCCGAGATCGGCGCGGGCTCCAGTGCCGTGGGCGGCTCCATGGCCATGAAGGCCAGGATCTGGAAAAGATGGGTCACGACCATGTCGCGATAGGCGCCCGTCGTCTCGTAGAAGGCGGCGCGCGTTGCAAGGCCGAGCGTTTCCGGCACGTCGATCTGCACGTGATCGATGAAATTGCGGTTCCAGATCGGCTCGAACAGGCCGTTGCCGAAACGGAAGGCCAGAATGTTCTGCGCCGGCTCCTTGCCGAGGAAATGGTCGATGCGGAAGATCTGCTTCTCGTCGAAGACCTCGTGGAGCTTCCTGTTCAACTCCACGGCGCTGGCGAGATCCGTGCCGAACGGCTTTTCCATGATGATGCGACAACGCTCCACCAGTTCGGCCTCGGCCAGAAGCTGAACGGCCGGAAGGGCGGCTTTGGGCGGTACGGACAGGTAGTGCACGCGCCGCGTTTCCGGGCCGAGCGCCTCCTCCGCCTTCTCGACCGCCTTCTTCAGCGCGCCGGCGCCGGCATTGAGCGGCACATAGTCGAGCGAGGCGGAGAACGCCTCCCATTCGGCCTGGGTGAACTGACGGGTCAGGAACTTGTCGAGCGCCTCGCGGGCAATCGTCCTGAAACCATCGACATCGATATCGTCAAGCGAGACGCCAACGATCCGGCAGCCCGGAATGAAGCCGGCATTGACGAGGTGAAACAGTCCCGGAAGGAGCTTGCGGCGGGACAGATCGCCCGTCGCACCGAAGAGAACGACGACCTGTGGATAGCCGGGGCCAACCCGTGTGGAATTCTTGCGCAAAGCACCCGTCCCGAAATCTTGAGTTACACCCTGCGGCGCTGATCTGGCCGCACCAGGCCCTCGCCGTCGCGAAGCCGTCTTCCTGTCGTCTGAAGTCGCCACAACAGATCCTCACCCGATTTGCTCGCCGAGTAGAGACCGGTTTGCGAAGGCGATCAAGCGGTGAAAAAGGCCGCCCTACCGATTGCTACAGCGCAGCCGGCACGCCCGCCGCACCGGACAAAGCCGCGCGAATGGCCCGGACCGCGGCAAGCGCCGTCCTCGTGCGCGCCGTGTTGACGAATTCCGGCCAGCTCGACAGGATGACAGCGGCAAAATCCGCCTCCGGATCGATGTAGATCAGCTGGCCGAAAACGCCTCGCGCCATATAGGCACCACGTGCGATATCCTCGATCCAGAACTGGTTGTGATAGGCGCCGGCCGGCAGCGCATCGTGATAGACGCCGCCGAAGAGCGTCGGGTCGGCGGCGAAACGCGTTGCGGCGATCCACTCGGCCGGAACGATGCGCCGACCGTTGAACTCACCGCCGCGCAGATGCAGCAGCGCGAAGCGGGCATAATCGCGCAGCGTCGCGTTGAACCCGCCGTCGCCAAGCGCGTAGCCGGCGGCGTCGACGGTAAAATAGGCATCCTCCTCCGCCCCCATCGGCGCCCACAATTCGCGGCTGACCAGTTCGGCAAGCGGCGTGGCGGTCGCGCGTTGCAGCACGAAAGCCAGCACGTCGGTCTCGATCGAGCGATAGCGGAAGGAGGCGCCGTGCGGGCACTCAAGCACCGTCAGGGACAGGATCAGGTCCCAGACATGCTGTGGCCAGTCCGGGTTCCAGCGATCCTTCCAGCCGCTGGCGGCGTCGAGCTGCGCCATGTGGGAATCGAGCGCGGTATAGGTCTCGTCGAACAGCACGCCGCTGGTCATATCCAGCACATGCTGGACGGTCGCGCCGCGATAGGCCGTCGCCTCCAGTTCCGGCAGATAATAGGTCAGCAGCGCAGCAGGATCGACCAGGCCGCGGCCGATCAGAATGCCCGCCAGCGTGCCGACGATCGACTTGGCGACGGATTGCGACAGGTGCTGGGTATGCGGCGCCATGCCATTCAGATAGCGCTCGGCAACGATGCTGCCGCGATGGAGCACCAGCAGGCCGTCCGTATAGGCCGTCTCTAAAAAACTGCCGATGGTAAGGTACTGACCGTCCACCTCGAAGGGAATGGCGTCGACAGGCTGCAGATTGACCGGCAGCGGGCTCGCCGGCCCCGGCCCGCGCCAGACCTGCGTGGTCGGCACCATGTCGCGGATATGCTGGAAGGTCCACCGGTTCCAGGGTGCGCGATCCCATTCCTGCCTGGGTATGACGAGGTTTCCAGGGGCGGCGGGATCACGGAAAGACGGTGTGCTGGTCATGACAGGCTCTCGTTTGCGGCTGGAACGATCCTCGCGCAATCATCGCAGCGAAGATAGCGACCTCCGACGAATTCCCCCAAAGACTGCGCCTGCGACCCATCATAGCGGCATCGAGCACGACCGGTCCGTCCTTCGGCAGGCATCCCGAAGGGAAGACAAGGCCCGAGCTTTTTTACCGGCCCGACGTGATCATCGCGTGGATTTTCGTCGCCTTTTCGAAATGATCGAGGCGATGCGTCTTGATCCACCACTCCGCCGCCTCCATCAGCAAATCCGGATTCTCGTTTTTGTTCGCAAAGAAGGCGTAGAACGACAGGCCAACGGCCTCGCCCTTCTTGGCGATCTTCTCATTGCAGACCGAAACGGCCTTGTCCCTCAGGGATTGCCTCAAGATTTTTTCTCGCAGCTCAACACTTGCTGCGCACCAAACATGCGCGCCGATTGCATGTAAACGGTGGAAATTTTGCGATTGCTGCGGCGTTGATTTTCTGACCCAATGGCCACGAAATGCGGCAGCAGGTATCTCCCGACGACCTCCTGCCCTTCAGAACACGGAATGATCATGTCCCTGCCCCAGAAAATCGGCTTCATCGGAACCGGCGCCATTACCGACGCGATGGTGCGCGGCCTCCTCACAAAGCCCGCCGCCGTGCCGCATGTCATGGTATCGCTACGCAGCGCGGATATCTCGGCAAGACTGGCCGGCGATTTCCCGCAGGTTCTGGTCTCCGGCGACAACCAGACCATCGTCGACGGCTGCGACACGGTCGTTCTGGCGATCCGCCCGCAGATCGCGGAGGAGGTCATCCGCCCCCTGCGCTTCCGAGATGGGCAGCGCGTGATCAGCGTCGTCGCCGCAACGGCGCGAGACACCCTTCTCGACTGGATCGGCGCGGATGTGCGTCTCTCCCAGGCAATCCCCCTGCCCTTCGTCGCACGCCGCAAGGGCGTGACCGCCGTCTACCCGCCCGATGCGGATACCGCGGCACTGTTCAATGCGATGGGCAACGCCGTCGAGTGCGAGAGCAAGGCAGAATACGACCTGCTCGCCGCAGCGAGCGCTCTGATGGCCACCTATTTCGGCATCATGCATCGCGCAAGCGAGTGGCTGGCGGCAAACGGCCTGCCGGAAGGCAAGGGACGCGCCTATCTCGCGCCCCTCTTCGCCAGCCTCTCCGATACGGCAATCCTATCGGGCGACGACGTGCCTTTCCTGGAATTGAGCCACGAATTCGCCACCAGAGGCGGCCTGAATGAGCAGGTCTTCCGGGATTTCGAGGCGGAGGGCGGCAGCCAGGCGATGAACAGCGCACTCGACCGCGTTCTCGCGCGCATCAGAGGATGACAGTTCCCGGCGTGCCGCCGGAACGGATGGCCAGCCGCAAGAAACGAGCGCGCCCGTGCGAAGTTTGGGTTGACCCGGTTCGGCAGCGGCGCGACACTTCCTGCAACGAGGCAGGAGGAAAGACGATGGATCAGCCAGAGCGGTGGCGTCATATGACAAGTGCGCCGAGGGACGGCAGCCGGATTCTCGTCACGGTCCGTTCTTCGGAACAGGGGGCGGCCGAAGTCGATGTCGCCTATTGGTCGCACGGCGACCGGTTCGGCGCGGAAGGCTGGCGCGCCGCGGATTCCGCCCCCGGCTGCATCATCGAATATGCCGAACCCGAGCTGAAATGCTGGATGCCGATGCCTTCGGCCAATATCAGCCGCGCCTCAGCGCCCTCCCCCTGGCAGGGCGAGGACGCCCAGCAGCTCGACGGATCCGGAATCTAGAGCGTTCCAGCAGGTGCGCAGAAGTTTCGCGACCGGAATTGCCTGAATCTTCAGTGAATTCCGATCCGACCGCTCCCCTCGTGGACACGAATCGTGTGCACAACACCATGTTCCATATACAATCAGGGAACTGGTATGGTCCCGCTGCGGCTCTCCAGCCGATAGCGCTGGCCGGGATAGATGATCCGGGCGGTCGAGACGATGTTGCGATCGGACCAGGTCCGGCGACGGATCATCAGGCAGGGTTCCGTCTTCAGGATCATCAGCAGCTTGCATTCCCACGGCTGCGGCACGGTCGCCTCGACGACATGCTCGGAACCGCTGAGCGGCGCGATCGCCGAGAGATAGGCATTGGGCGTGATGACGGAAAAATCTTGGCTGAGGTAATCGGGCGCGACCCCGGGGTGAACGTAGCGATCCTCGATCTGGACCGGCACACCCTCCTCGCTATGGACGATCAGCGAGTGGAAAACCGGCGCCCCGATTTCCAGACCCAGTGCATCCGCAACATCCGGCGGTGCCGAGGCTTTTGCCAGCGCAACCACCTTGGCTTCGTGGATATGGCCGCGTTCCGCGATCTCGTCGGCGATGTTGCGCACCTCGAACAGAGCCGAGACGCCCTTGCGCTCGGCGACGAAGGAACCGACGCCCTGGATGCGGACGAGTTCGCCTTCATTGGCCAGCTCGCGCAGCGCCCGGTTTGCCGTCATCTTGCTGACGCCGAGTTCGGCCACCAGCTCGTTTTCCGAGGGCACACGGTGTTTCGGCGGCCACTCACCGCTGTGGATGCGGTCGAGGATGATCTGCTTGACGCCGGCATAAAGGGGCGTCGCGTCGTTCTCCGCCAGCTCCCTGCGCATTTCGCCGCCACGCTTCATCGATTCATCCCTCGATCTCCCGGTCAATTTCCAAAAATCTAAACTTCCATCTTGCATAACGCAAATTTTTTCTTATGGTACCATATACAACCTCCCCAGAGCGCAAGCGATGGCGGCAAGCCGACGCAGATCGGTAGGCAATGACGATTAACGAACCTCAGAGGAGTCTTCACATGGAAGTGCGGAAAGTTATTCTTGCGGGCGCGGCTGCTTTGGCCACGCTCTCTGCCCCGGCCCTCGCCAAGGACTGGAAGACGGCGACAATCACGCTCGAAGGCGCCTATGCGCCCTGGAACCTCACCAATGCCGACGGCACGCTCGGCGGTTTCGAGCCGGAACTCGCCAAGGTGCTGTGCGAGCGCGCCAAGATCGAATGCACACTGGTCGCTTCCGACTGGGACGGCATGATCCCGGCGCTGAACGCCGGCAAGTTCGACGTGATCATGGACGCGCTGTCGATCACCGAAGAGCGCAAGCAGATCATCGACTTCACCATTCCCTATGCCGCTACCCCGGCAGCCTTCGCGACGGCGGCCGACAGCCCGCTGGCCAAGGCGGCGGGAACCGGCGCTATCATCAAGATGACCGCCGGCCAGACCGGCGTGAAGGAAATCGACGCGCTGAAGGAAGCCTTCGCCGGCAAGACGATCGGCATCCAGGCCGCGACCGTCTATGCGAAGTTCATCTACGACAATTTCGGCACGACCTCGGAGATCCGTGAATACAAGACGGGCGCCGAGCGCGATCTGGACCTCCAGAACGGCCGCATCGACCTCGGCTTCGACGACGCCGTCTATTTCGGCAACGCCTTTGCCGCTGCAAACGGCGCGCTGGCCTTCACCGGTCCGGAAATCGTCGGCCCGATCTGGGGCGAAGGCGAAGGCCTCGGCATCCGCAAGGCGGATACGGATCTGCGCGACAAGTTCAACGAGGCCATCAAGTCGGCGCTGGCTGACGGAACCGTGAAAGAACTGTCGATGAAGTGGTTCAAGGTCGACGTCAGCCCGGCGGAGTAAGCTGCGGGATACGTCGTCGCGATTGCGGCCTCCGGCACCGCTGCCGGAGGTCCGTATCGCATTTGTCTTGATGCCGCATTCGACGGGAAACGGACATGGCAACCTTGGAACTGCTGGGCTTCGGCCAGAATGGGTGGGGCGCGCTGCTTTTGGTCGCCACGCTGATGACGCTGGCGGTGACGGCGACTGCGCTTCTGATCGGGGCCGTGCTCGGCACCGTGGTCGCGACCGCCAAACTGTCGGGCAACACGCTTTTGGTCGGCCTCGGCAATATCTATACGACCGTGTTTCGCGGCGTGCCGGAACTGCTGATCATCTATCTCATCTATTTCGGCGGCTCCTCGGCGGTTACCGCCGCCGGCCATTGGCTCGGTTATGAGGGCTTTCTCGGCCTGCCGTCGTTTGCGGCCGGCGCGCTTGCCGTTGGTATCATTTCCGGCTCCTACCAGGCGGAAGTCTATCGCGGCGCTTACCTCGCCATCGCCAAGGGCGAACTCGAGGCAGCCTCGGCGATTGGCATGAACCGCGGGCTGCGCCTGCGCCGCGTCGTCATGCCCCAGGTGCTGCGCTATGCCATTCCCGGCCTCGGCAACGTCTGGCAGCTCACGTTGAAAGATTCGGCGCTGATCTCGGTCACCGGCCTTGCCGAGTTGATGCGCACCAGCCAGGTGGCGGCCGGCTCGACCCGGCAATATTTCCTCTTCTACATCGTCGGTGGTGTTCTCTATCTGGTGCTTACAAGCTTTTCGGATCGGGTGTTCAACCGCGCCGAACGGCGCGCCAATCGCAGCATGCCGAGCGCAGCCATGGGGCAGGCCTGATGGATATCGCCTTCCTTTCCTCCGCGATGGTCACGCTGCTCAAGGCCGTGCCCATGACGCTTCTCCTGTTCTCGCTCTCGGTGTTTTTCGGCTGCCTTCTGGCGCTGGTGATCGTCACGATGCGGGTTTCCGGCAACCGGATCCTCTCCGGTTTCGCCAAGGGCTACATCTTCGTCTTCCGCGGCTCGCCGCTCCTGATCCAAATGTTCCTCGTCTTCTACGGCCTCGGACAGTTCGGTGTCATCCGCTATTCGTTCCTGTGGCCGTTCCTGCGGGAACCCGTCGTCTGCGCCGTGCTGTCGCTGGCGCTCTGCACGGCCGGCTATTCGGCGGAGATTTTCCGAAGCGGCATCCGCGCCGTCTCGCCGAAGGAGATCGAGGCGGCCCGTGCGATCGGCATGTCGGGCTTCCTGCTGGTCCGCCGCATCATCGCGCCCATCGCCTTCCGCCATGCGCTTCCGGCCTATTCGACGGAAATCGTGCTGATGATGAAATCGACCGCGCTCGCCAGCTTGGTCACCGTCTGGGAGGTTACCGGTGTCGCCCAGCGGCTGATCTCGCAGACCTACCGCACGATGGAAGTCTTCCTCTGCGCGGCGCTCATCTATCTCGTGCTGAATTTCCTGATCCTGCAGGGCATGGCGCTGCTTGAATATTCGCTCTCCAAACATCGCCGCGCGGCCCCGCCGTCGGCCGTCAAAGCCTGAGGGAGATCCCGATGCCTGGTGTGATCCGCCTTTCCGTTCGCAATATCCGCAAGAGTTTCGGCAATCACGAGGTGCTGAAGGGCATTTCGCTCGACGCCCAAGACGGCGACGTGATTTCGCTGCTCGGCGCCTCCGGCTCCGGCAAATCGACCTTTCTGCGCTGCATCAACCTCCTGGAGACGGCCAGCGACGGCGAGATCTTCGTCGACGGCGAACAGATCCGCATGGTGAAAAAGAATGGCCAGAGCCGGCCGGAAAGCCAGAAGCAGGTGGATCATATCCGCTCCGAACTCGGCATGGTGTTCCAGAGCTTCAATCTCTGGTCCCATATGACGATCCTGCAGAACGTCATCGAAGGCCCCGTCCATGTGCTGAAGCGCCCGAAGGCCGAATGCATCGCCGAGGCGGAAGCGCTGCTCGAAAAGGTCGGGATCGCCGACAAGCGCCATGCCTATCCCGCCCATCTCTCGGGCGGCCAGCAGCAACGCGCGGCGATTGCCCGCGCACTCGCCATGAAGCCCAAGGTCATGCTGTTCGACGAGCCCACCTCGGCGCTCGATCCGGAGCTGGTCGGCGAGGTGCTGCGCGTCATGCGGGCGCTCGCCGAAGAGGGCATGACGATGCTCGTCGTGACGCATGAAATGAGCTTTGCGCGCAACGTCTCCAACCGCGTCGTCTTCATGCGCCAGGGCGTGGTCGACAGCAGCGGCACGCCGGACGACATGTTCGGCAGCGGCGCGTCGCCGGCCTTCCGCCAGTTCATCGGCCATTTCGGCGGCGAGCAATGAGCATCGTTCTCGACGGCGGCTTGTCCTGGCGGGATGTCGCGCGGATCGGCGGAGGGGAACCGCTTGTCCTCTCCGAACAGGCCATGTCCCGCATCGCCCATGCGCGAAAAATCGTCAATGCCATCGTGGCGGCCGGCATGCGGGCCTATGGCGTCAATACCGGCGTTGGCGCGCTGTCCGACACGGTCGTCGATGTCGACTCGCAGAGCCGGTTGTCGCGCAACATCGTGCTCAGCCATGCCTGCGGCGTCGGCCCGCTTCTGCCGCCGCGCGCCGTGCGGTCGATCATCGCCGCCCAGATCGCCAATTTCAGCCACGGCCATTCAGGAGTGCGCCCGGAAATCGTCAGCTATCTCACAGCCTTTCTGGCACAGGATTGCATTCCCGACGTGCCCTCCAAGGGCTCGGCGGGATATCTCACGCACAATGCCCATACCGCCCTCGTCCTGATCGGCGAGGGCCATGCCGTCGTGCGCGGCAAACAGATGACCGGCCGCGAGGCGCTCGCCGCCATCGGCCTTGCGCCGCTGGTGCTGGAGGCCAAGGAAGGCTTGAGCCTCGTCAACGGCACGGCCTGCGCGACGGGTCTTTCCGCCCTTGCGCTATCGCGTGTCGAACACCTGCTCGAATGGGCCGATGCGATCGCCGCACTGACGCTCGAGGCGGTCGGCTGCCAGATGGCGGCGTTCGACGAGGCCGTTCTGGCGCTCCGTCCCTCCGCCGGCATCGCCAGGGTCGGCGCGACGCTGCGTAAACAGCTTGCCGGCAGCGGCTTGATCGCCGCGGCCATCGGTAAGCGCACGCAGGATGCGCTCAGCCTGCGTGCGGTCCCCCATGCGCATGGTGCGGCCTGGGATGTGTTCGAGCAGAGCGGCGCGGTCGTCGATCGCGAACTGGCCTCGGTCACCGACAACCCCGCCGTCTCCGGCACGCCGGACCAGCCCGTCGTCTCCTCGCAGGCCCATGCCGTGGCGCCGGCGCTCGGACAGGCGGCCGATAGCCTGGCGACCGCCATTGCCCAGATCGCGGCGATGAGCGAGCGGCGCATGGACCGACTGGTCAACCCGCTGGTCAGCGGCCTGCCGCCGTTCCTGGCCAGCGATGCCGGCAGCCATTCGGGCTTCATGATCGCGCAATATACCGCAACCGCACTCAGCAACGAGAACCGCCGCCTTGCCGCGCCTGCTGCCATGGATGGCGGCATCACCTCCGGCCTGCAGGAAGATTTCCTCGCGCATCCGACGGCCGCCGCCAACAAGCTGCTCGCTATCCTCGACAATGCCGAACATATCCTCGCCATCGAGCTGATGGCCGCAGCCCAGGCGCATGATTTCCTGACCGGCACGGCCGAACCTGCCCAAGGCACGGCGGCGTTGCATGCCATGGTCCGTGCAAGGGTGGCGCATTACGAGGACGACCGGCCGCTCGGCACGGACATAGAGGTGCTGAGAGCCCTGATTGCAGACGAAAAGCCCGCCGGCTGACCGGGAGATATCCATGCCCGCAGAATTCGACGTCGCCGTCATCGGCCTCGGTGCCATGGGCAGTGCTGCGGCATCCTTTGCTGCGGCGCGCGGTGCACGCGTCCTCGGCATCGAAGCGCATTTCCCCGCCCATGCGCTCGGCTCCTCGCATGGCGACACCCGGCTGATCCGGCTCGGCTATTTCGAGGACCCGTCCTATGTGCCGCTCCTACGGCGCGCCTATGAGAACTGGCGATTGCTGGAGGCGCGACTACGCGCGGATATCCTGACCGTCACCGGCGTGCTGCAGATCGGCCGGCCCGACAGCAAGATCGTCAGCGGTACGAAAGCCTCCTGCGACCTGCACGGCCTGCCGCACGACATCCTCGACAAGGCCGAGATGGCGCGGCGCTACCCGGCCTTCGCGCTGGAGGACGGCGAGATCGGCCTGCTCGATCCGCAGGGCGGCTATATCAGGCCCGAGGCGGCGATCATGGGCTATCTCAAGCTCGCCACGGAAGACGGGGCGGAACTGCATTTCGGCGAGCGGGTGATGGCAATCGAACCGGATGAGGACGGGGTCGATATCCTGACCACCACCGGCCGATACCGGGCACGCAAAGTGATCATCGCGACCGGCGCCTGGATTGCGGAGCTCGTCCCCCAGCTTGCCGCCCATGCCGTGCCGATCCGCCAGGTCGTCGCCTGGTATCAGCCGGAGGACGGCTTTGCCGCCCAGCCGGGCCGCATGCCCTGCTTCCTGCGCGACGAGGGCGAGAACGGTTCCTATTTCGGTTTCCCGGCCATCGGCATCGATGGCGTCAAGATCGGCCGCCATGCGCATTTCCGCGAGCAGATCGATCCGGCGGCCGCCAATCCGCCGGTCAACGAGGCGGACACCGCGCTGCTCGACGGTTTTGCCCGCAAACGCCTGCCGAAGGTGGCAAGCGTGCGCATGCGCGCCACGACCTGCCGCTACACGATGCTGCCGAGCGAGGATTTCCTGATCGATTTCAGCCCGGCCCACCGCAATGTCGTGGTGTCCTCGGCCTGCTCCGGCCATGGCTTCAAATTCACCAGCGTCATCGGCGAAATCCTGTGCGATCTCGCGCTGGACAGCGGCTCGGCGTTGCCGACCTCGCTCTTCACCTTCGAGCGGCATTTCGGCTCTCGGGGCTGATCCGGGCACTCAGCCCTTGGGCGCCGCCTGCGTGGAATCCCGCACGACGAGTTGCGGCTCCATGCGCACCCGCCTGTTTTCCAGCGGCCGACGGTGAAGGCGGGCGAAGAGCATTTCAGCGGCGAGCTTGCCC